>DATFUW010000398.1:0-2844 GCA_035260605.1 Thermoanaerobaculia bacterium
GCCCGCCATCCGCGGCTTGGCGAGCGTGGGGTGGGGGGTGGCGCGAGCCGGCCGCGGATGGCGGGCAGCTTCGCCGCACCGAGTCGAGAATGGCGCGGATGACTCGCGCCTCGGTGATGAAGGCGATGATCTTCATCCTCCCGCCGCAACGAGGACAGACCAGAGGGTCTCGGCTCCTCGAGGCGCGGTTCGAGGCAACGGGACGATCACAGCCGCGGACTCAAGGGACTGAGATCACCAATTCGCGGCCTGCAGCCTGCAGTGTGCGTGTGAAGACGCCCCCCGGAATCCCAATTCTGAGGTTGTACGCGCCCGGCGACAGCGTGCCGAGAGTCAAGCGCCCGCCATCGGACGGAAAACGAAGTCCAACGGCTACACCGCTCAAGTATGCCGCAATATCGGCACCTGAGGCAGAGAACAGTTTGAGGAAGCTGACCGGTTTCGCATTGCACTCCGGGGATGTGCACGCCACCTCGAGGCGTGCGCCCGGCATCAGCACCCGCGCGCACGTCGCAGGTGTTTGCCCGTCGACATTGATCGGCTCCGTCGCACCGACTCCGTAGTACGCGTCGGCCCACACGGCAATGTACCGCCCCGGCGGAAGATCTTCGAACTGCCGGATGCCGCTCGAGTCAGTCGGTAACGAGCGCACCATGTTGCCTGTCGCATCGAGCAGGGTGACGGGGACGTAGTCGGCCGCCGAGCCGTCGCCGTGCGTCAGCTGGACCGTAAGGGCCCCCGAATTGCCCGGCACCAGGACGAGACGCAGCGGCGGCGATGGTGACCCTTCGGAAACCTGAATCCCCGAAACTTCTTTGGCGCGATAGCCCGGCGCGCGGGTCAGAATTGTATAGCTCCCTGTTTGCAGATCGCTGAACTCGAAGGCGCCGTCCTGGGTCGAGGTTACGCTGCCGACCCGCTCGCCGTTTTCCATGGCTAGCGTGAGCTGCGCACCGGGTATCGGCGCGCCATTGTGGTCGACGACGGTTCCGTCTATGCTCGCGCCGGCGAGATCGATCTCCGTTTGATATTCCGCGACGTCAGGAATCGCGAGCTGCCGCTCCCAAGTCCGTCCGTCGTCCCCGCGGTACGTTGCGGTCACCAACCCGGGAGTGACGCGATCGGACGCAAACTCACCAGAAAGCCCGACAGTGAGTGTCAGCATGGAGCTCGGAACTCCGACGGTCAGGACAGTTCCCGACGCTGTCCCGCCCCCGCGCAGGATGATCTTCCCCTGGCGTTCCGCGGGGTCGAGCTGTTCGACGAGCGAGAGCATGCCGCCGCTGACCGCTGTTCCACCGCGCCGGACGACGCCCGAGAGCGTTACGGTTGGAATCTCGAGATCGAGCATCCGCTCGCGTTCGCCCTCGCCGATTTCGAAGGGCTGCGACAATAGGAGGCGGTCCGAAAAAACGCGAACGATGTATCTGCCTGCAGCAAGCCGAACCACGCCAAAACGCCCCTCGCTGTCGCTGGTCGCCTCCTTCAACGGGATCGCGCTTGCGCCGGCGTCGTCGAAGAAACGCAACAGCACGCCGGATTGCGGAGTTCCGGCCCGGTTCACGACGTCTCCGCTTACCTTTGCGTCCTCGCCGAGAGCGATTGGACCAAGCTCCAGGATCTCTCCGTCTCCCAGCGAGACGGAGTGGAACCATGACGGGTACGGCGAAGCCTGAATGCGCACGAGGTATGATCCGGCGCTGGCGCCGGTCACCGTGAACTCCCCGTCGCTCCCGGTCACGCTTCGGACCGCTTTGAGGCGCCGCAAATCGCGCAGTAGCGACGTCCCGACCGGTTGCAGTTCGACCGCCGCACCGGATACCACCTCTCCGGTATTGCCATCGATCACCGTACCGGACACGCCTGCTCCCGCTCTGATGCGGATAGTTCGGAGATCGACATACGTCCGTTGCGGGACCCGGACGTCGTGGATCCATTCCGGCTCGTGCGCCGCCGCATCGAAGCGAAACGAATAGACGCCGGGAACGGGCACGTCGATCCGAAACGCGCCGTGATCTAACGTCACCTCTTTCGAGTCGCTCCGAGTCTCACCCGATCCCGACTTCGTCTCGGTCCCAATGGTCACGTGATCGAGCGGTGCGCCGTCGGATAAGTAGACTTCTCCGGTGACTCCTTCGCCCGGGTGAAGCCGAATGACGAGATCTGCAGCCTTTCTTCCTTTGGGCAAATCGATTGCAGCCTTGCGATAGCCGGGTGCGAGAACGTCGAGGGATGTTGGCAGTGCTCGAACAGCAATCTCGAAGTGTCCGGCGTCATCACTTTCGGTTGCCGCACCCGACCGGCCGTCGCCCTGCTCCAGTCGCGCTCCTTTGATGGGATGATCCTTCTCGTCAATAACCCGCCCGGAGATGACGATGCCCGGCTCGAGAGAGGCTCGAAGGAACTCTCCCGGCTTTCCCTTCGCGACCCATGGCAGGAAGCCTGGCACATCGAGGCGCACCGACACTTCAGATGACCGGACACCGCTAATCGTGAAGTCACCGTGATCGCCGACGATCCCATTGCGTTCGAAACGAAACGTCTGTTTTCGTTCGGGTATGTCGATGACGGAGGTTGCTCGAAGTCTGGCCTGCGCCCTCTGCTCGTGCGTAAGGCGAGGGGCGACGATATGACCGCGGAGAGCGGCTCCCGGGCGCAGGACGAGGCGGTCCAGTGGTGTTCCGTGGAGCGTTTGCAACAGCGGCTCGAACTGCGGTGCATCGACAGTGACGAGCGCGCCAGCCAGGCGCGGAGGCGAGCATGCGGCGATACCGCTCTTTGAACTCTTCGCCTCGCACAGCGGTACCAGCCGGCTCGCGAGGTCGTTCGGCCCGGACGGTGGCA
>DATFUW010000399.1:0-5406 GCA_035260605.1 Thermoanaerobaculia bacterium
GCGGACTGGTCGCCGCGTTCGGCATGGGGATCATCTTCTTCGTGATCGCCGTCATCCCGGAAGGGGTGGCCATCGTCGAAGCGGTGATGACGCTGGTCTTCTCGTCGGTCGGAATGCCGGTGCACATCGCGGTGGCGATCACCATGGTCTTCCGCGGAGTGAACTTCTGGCTCCCGCTGGCGGTCGGAGTGTTCACCTTCGGCCGCATCCGCCGCTTCGGCCAGCGCACTCGGGCGGCAGAAGCGGAGGACGAGGCCGCCTGATGCGCATCGCCATGTCCGGTCAGACGTGGGGACCGGAGAACGGGCCGGGCGTCTTTTCGCGCCGGCTGGCGCTCGAACTGGCGAGGAGAGGGCATCGGGTTCTCTCGATGGTCCCCGGCCGGAGTCTCCGTACGCACTTCGCCGACGACGGCGACGTGTCGCTTGCCGGGATCCCGGCCCTATCGCTGGCGCCGTTCTATCCCGAGGTGCACGTCACCCCCGCCCCGCTGCGGGTCGTGCGAAAAATGCTGGCGGAGTTCCGCCCCGACCTGGTGCACGTTCAGGATCATTACCCGCTGTCGCGCGTCGTGGTGCGGGTGGCGCAGGCGATGCGCGTCCCCATCGTGGCCACGAACCACTTCATTCCCGAGAACATGCTGCCGCACATCCCGGTGCTCGCTCGCCTCGGCGTGGCCGAATGGTTGCTGTGGAAGACCCTGACCAGCGTGCTGTCGCGCGCCAGCGTCGTCACGACGCCGACGGAGACGGCCGGGGCGATCCTCCGCCCGCACCTCCCCGGCGTTCCCATCCAGGCAATCTCCTGTGGCATCGACGTCGATCTCTTCCGCGTCCCCACCCCCGCCCAGCGGAGCGCGGCACGCGACCGGTGGTCGGTGGGAGCGGCCGAGACCGCATTCACGTACGTCGGACGGCTCGACCGTGAGAAGCGGGTCGACGTCCTCATCGACGCGCTCGCGCGGGTGCGCAGCGGATCGGTCCGGCTGCTCGTCGCCGGACGCGGACGGGAGGGCGGCCCGCTCCGCGAACGCGCCGGCCGCCTCGGCATCGCGTCGCGCGTCCGGTTCGTCGGATTCGTCGAGGACCCTGATCTGCTCACGCTGCTGCATGCCAGCGACGTCTTCGTCATGCCGGGAGACGCGGAGCTGCAGAGCATCGCCACGCTCGAGGCGATGGCCACCGGCCTCCCAGTCCTGGCGGCGAATGCCCGCGCCTTGCCCGAGCTCGTGCAGCCCGGCATCCAAGGAGCATTGTTCGAGGCCGGGAATGCCGCGGACGCGGCCGAGCAGATCGACCGCCTGGCGTCGGCGCCGGGCCGGAGCGCGCTGTCGGCCGCGAGCCGCAGGCGCGCCATGGAACATTCGATCGATTCGACCGTCAACGCTTACGAGGAGGTCTATCGATGTCTCGCCTGATGCCATTGATGCTGCTCGCGGCGCTGGCCGGCTGCCGCACCGCGCCACCGATCGACATCGCCTGCTCCGGACCGTTCTCCGCCAACTCCACGGACACCAAGATGATGGAGGTCTTCGGGCCGGCGAACGTGATCGCCGACAACATCGCCACGGGCGAGGGGCAGTCGGAAGAGGGCACCGTGATCTTTCCGCTCGACAAACAGCGGCGGATCGAGGTCCTATGGAAGGATCCGCTGCACCGGCGCAATCCGAAGAGCGTGCGGCTGCAGGCGTCGAGCGTGCGCCGCACGTATGGCGGGATCGGGATCGGGGCCGACCTGAAACGCGTTGAGGCGCGGAACGGTAAGCCGTTCACCCTCGCCGGATTCGGATGGGACTACGCCGGCACGACCGCTTCCTGGAATGGAGGAAGCCTCTCGAAGACGGGCCCCTGCACGCTGAAGCTGCGCTTTCAGCCGCAGACGAACGGCACCGCCTCCGAAGAGGCGGCGCTGAAAGCCACCTCGGGCGATCGGGAGTTCTCCTCCGCGATGCCCGAGATGCAGCTGCTCGATCCGAAAGTCTACGAGATTCTGCTGCAGTACCGCTGAGCGTCAGGCCATCGCCGGGGCCGCGCTATACCGCGAGTCGCCCCAGGCCAGAATCGGATAGAAGACGAACGGCAGAATGATCAGGCCGATGCCGAAGCCTGCCCCTTTGCCGAACCGCTTCGCCAGATCGAACGCCAGCACGAAGGCGATGATGATGTTGACGAACGGAATCAGCATCAGCACGATCCACCACAGGGGGCGTCCGACGATCTTCAGCAGCACGATGATGTTGTAGATCGGAACGATCGCCGCCCAGCCGGGCTCCCCGGCCTTGGTGAAGACCTTCCACAACGCAGCGATCATCAGGACGATGAACGCGAGCCACACGAGGCCGAAGGCACCGCCGAGCAGAGCACCGAGGGCATTACTTCCACCATTGTCAGACTGGAGCAGGAGCGCAAGCATATTCATAGATGCAATTCCTCCTTTGCGGAATACTCACACCGGTTTGGGACTGGGTGCGCTCAGTGTAGCAAACCTGCTACCGTTCGCGGCCATGAAAAAGACGCTCCTTGCGCTGCTGCTTTGCATTTCCGGCCCTCTGTATGGCAACCCAATCGCCCTCAAGGCCGCACGCCTCTTCGACGGGACCTCGGACGCCGTCGTCCGGAACGGCGTGGTGGTCATCGACGGGAAGCGGATCGTCGCCGCGGGCGCGAACATCCCCATTCCCGCGGGCGCGCAGGTAATCGACCTCGGCGACGCCACGCTCCTCCCCGGCTTCATCGACGCGCACGTCCATCTGACGGAAGAATCGGGCCCCAACTGGTATCTCGATTTCTTCAACGAGGTCATGCGCCAGCCGGCCGAACAGGCGCTGCTGGCATCGACCTACGCGCGCAAGACCATCGACGCCGGCTTCACGACCGTGCGCAACGTCGGCGCGAGCGACTACATCGACGTCGGGCTGCGGAACGCCATCAACAACGGATGGATCGTCGGACCGCGGATGCTCGTCGCCGTCTACGCGATCGGCGCCACTGGCGGCCACAGCGACGGCCCCCCCATTCCGCCCGCCCGCGGCGTGCCGCCGACCGGTCCGATGCAGGGCATCTGCAACGGCGTGGCCGAATGCCGCGCCGCCGTCCGGTATCAGATCAAGTACGGCGCCGACGTCATCAAGTTCATGCCCTCGGGAGGCGTCTTGTCGCTTGCCGACCCGGTCGACGCTCCCGAGCTGTCGCAGGACGAGATGAATGCCATCGTCGAGGAGGCGCACCACTGGGGACGCAAGGTCGCCGCGCACTGCCACGGCGACACCGCGGCGAAGATGGCCATTCAGGCCGGCGTCGATTCGATCGAGCACGGCTCGTTCATGAAACCCGACACGCTGAAGATGATGCATGACAAGGGCGTCTACCTCGTCCCGACGCTGCTCGCGGGCGACTGGGTCATGCAGAGCATCGACAAATATCCGCCGGCGATCGCCGCCAAAGGGCGCGCCGCCGTCGCCGCGCGCAGCGACATGTTCCGCAACGCGCTCAGGGAAGGCGTGAAGATCGCCTTCGGCACCGACTCCGCCGTCTCTCCCCACGGGCTGAATGCCCGTGAATTCGCCCTGATGACCGGCCTCGGCATGTCCCCCGCGGCCGCGCTCCGCTCCGCCACGTCCGTGGCCGCGGCGCTGCTCGGCGTCGACGACCGCCTCGGTTCGCTCACCGCCGGCAAGCTCGCCGATGTCATCGCCGTCCCCGGCAATCCCCTCGACGACATCCATCAGACCGAACACGTGATGTTCGTGATGAAGGAGGGTGCGATCATCAGGAAGTAACGGCGATTCCTGAGGGCATGTAGCGCCGGCTCTCCAGCCGGCGGGATCATGCCCGCGGCATGTAGCGCCGGCTCTCCAGCCGGCGGGATCATACGAAAACCGGCCGCCTGGAAAGGCGGCCCTACATCATTTCAAGTCGGCGTCGAGACCGATGCGCGCCAGCCAGACGAATCGTGCCGGAATCACCGTTGAGGTCCCGAGGGCGAGGCCGGTCGTCCCGGCCTCGCCGCGGGTTCAATAGGTGCCGGTCGTTCCGGTCGCCGAGGTGCCTGTAGTGGATGTGCCCGGCGTTCCTGCAGTGGTGGTCTCGGTGGCCGTCGGGCCCGTCCCGGCCGTCGACGTATCCGTCGGATAGACGGTCGAGGTCGAGCTGACGGTTCCGGTCGTCGTCGTTGCCGCACCTCGGTTCGTCCCCCACCAGCCCCAGCCCCACCAGGCGAGGATGATGATCACGATGATGATCAGTACGATCCACCACCACGCGCAACCCGCGCGCTCACCGGTGGCGACGGGTCTCTCCGGGGGTGTAGTTGTCACGGTAAGAACCTCCTTTGCACGCTTTGCGTGACAAGCAAAAGCAACACCCGATTGTCACCATAGCGCTCTGAGCGGGAAGATCATTGCGGTAGAGTCGGACAAAATCGTGGGAAAACGGGTCTACATCGCGTATACGGGCGGCACGATCGGCATGCGGCGAACGCGCGACGGCTATACGCCGGAGCCCGGCTTCCTGCAGCGGCAGATGGAGTCGATGCCCGAGTTGCGCGACCGGGCGATGCCGGAGTTCACGATCCACGAGTACACGCCGCTGCTCGACTCCTCGAACATGACGCCGCGTGAGTGGGTGACGATCGCCCGGGACATCGCCGCGCACGACCGCAGCGCGGACGGATTCGTGGTGCTGCACGGCACCGACACGATGGCCTACACGACTTCCGCGCTGCCGTTCATGCTCAGCGGTCTGCGAAAACCGGTGATCGTGACCGGATCGCAGATCCCGCTTTGCGAGGTGCGCAACGACGCGCGCGAGAACCTGATCACCTCGCTGCTGATTGCTGCACATGACGACGTGCCCGAGGTCTGTCTCTACTTCGGCGGAATGCTCCTGCGCGGCTGCCGCGCGGTGAAGGTCAGCGCGGACGGGTTCGCGGCGTTCGCCTCGCCGAATTTCGCGCCGCTCGGGACGGTGGGTATCGACATCGAGATCGACGCCGCCCGCGTGCGCCGCCCGCGGCCCCGACAGAAGCTCCAGGTGCACGAGTTCAAGCCCGGCGTCGTGGTCAGCGCGCTGCGGCTCTTCCCCGGTATCTCCCCCGATCTGGTGCGAAACATCCTGCGCCCGCCGCTGCAGGGGCTGGTGCTCGAGGCTTATGGCGTCGGGAACGGCCCCGATCACGACGCGGAGTTTCTCGCCGCGCTCGCCGAAGGGGCCGGCCGCGGCGTGGTGATCGTCGATTGCACGCAGTGCCTCGAAGGGACGGTCGACCTCGAGGAGTACACCGCGGGTTCGGCACTGGCCCGCTGCGGTGTGATCAGCGGATACGACATGACTGCCGAGGCGGCGCTGACGAAGCTCTACTACCTGTTCAGCCGCGGATACGCCCCCGCGCGGGTGAAACGCGAAATGC
>DATFUW010000400.1:0-3457 GCA_035260605.1 Thermoanaerobaculia bacterium
TCCGACCATGGATGTCCGTCCGCACTCACCTCGGCGTTGACGAAGAATCGGTCGAACAGGCCGAAGCGCGCCGCGATCGCGTGATGGTTCGGCGACGATTCGGGCCCGAAGTAGAGCAGCGACTTGTCGCCGTCGCCCTCGGCCATATCCCCGAACACCTGATCGTACGTGCGGTTCTCCTTGATGATGTAAATCACGTGTTTGAACGGTGGATACTTCGCGGCCGTACGCGGTGCATCCCATCCGTTGGCCTTGGCTACGCGCCGCGAGAGCGCCGCGAGGCCGGAGATCGATTGCGCAAACGACAGCACGCTTCCGTCGATCTGTCCGAGCGTATAGTCGCGCGAGTTCCGCGGCAGCTTCTGGGCGGGATCGGGATTGCCGGGATTCGGCCTGCTTCCCGCTCCCTTCGCGCAGTCGACGAAGATCGCGTCGCCGACGCGTGCCAGCGCCGCCGGATACCACTCCGTCGGAACGCGTCCGAGGAGTTTCCCCGTGGCGATCTCGAACAGTGCGACCGCATTGTTGTCCGCCTCGGCCACGAAAAGACGCGTCCCGTCGCCGGAGATCTCGAGAGCGTTCGGCGTGCTCCCTTCCTTCGGTCCCGAGGGCGGCGAGTCAGTCAACATCTTGACCGTCTTGTCCGTGACCGTGTCGATGACGGCGATCCGGTCGGTCGTGGCCGACGTGACGAAGAGGCGGTTCCTGTGGAGGACCATCGCCGAGGGGTGGCGCGGCGCCGCGATGCGCGTGCGGTGCGTGAGCGATGCCCCTTTGACCGTGAACGCATCCACGGTGGAGTCGCCCCACGCCGAGACGTAGATCCGGTTCGCCGTGGCGATGACGGCGTACGGATAGCGGTCGGTGATGACGCGTTGCACGAGCGTGCGGCTGGCGATGTCGATCACCGCGAGCGAATCGCCGAGGTTCTCGGCGACGTAGAGATAGCGCCCGTCGGGTGAGCAGGCCAGGCCGGCGGGATACGCTTCGCCGGGAGTCTTCGCATCCTCTTTCGCATGGAGGACGATCGTCCCGTCCGCCTCCGCCCGCCCGTCCGACCAGCGGTAGACGTACACCGCGTCGGTGTTGCCGCCCGAGGCAAAGAGTGTCGTCCCGTCGGGAGAGAACGCCAGCCCGATGAACGCGGCAGGCTGGTCGATGGTCTGCGTCACCGCCCCGGTCGCCCGGTCGACGACCTCGATCCCCTGCTGGCGCCATCCATTATTGAGAAGCACCAGCCGCGACCCGTCGGACGAGGCGACCATGGCCAGCGGAAAATTGCCGACCTTGTGCGCCAGACCGACCGGATCGAGCAACACCCCGGTCGGCAGCCGCCGCTCCTGCGCGGCGAGCGGCATCGCGAGAAGAAGGACGAGGACCAAGCGAGCGCAACGCATCGGCGGATCATACATGGGCGGGAGGCAGACCTACCGACAGGACCCCGCAGGGCGGCGGAAGGTTCGTGTCCCGTGCCGAGAGGTTGGCTTCCGCGTTACCTCTGGACGGCGCGGCGGCGAGTTCGCGATAGGGAAATCCGAAAGATCGTCCCTCCTCCCTTGGATCCGCCGGACTCGGTCGTTCCATTTGTAATGCCCCAATGGGATTTGCAACCGCACGTTTTCTTCAACGGATTGCTTCCGCGGACCTGCGAGCGACGGCCTTTGAAAACTGCGACTTCGTCGGCGGATGCGCTTGTTTCCATGGCTGCAAGGGTCGGAGAGGCACACTTCGGGCGGAAGCTGGAGCTGCGCGACGAATACGCGGCGATCAGGCTGCGCGCCCTTCGGGATCAAGACCGGCAGCCGGCGCTCGCGATCGAGATGAATGACCTCGAACGGCAGTTCCACAGGATCACCGCGCGGATTGCTCCCGCGCCGTTCCGGCCCGGCGACTGCCGCACTGGGCGTCCACCGAAGTACACCTCGGCCGGCATGGCGCCGTCCAGGCCCTGGTGCGGACGCAAATATGCGTAGTACATCAAGCCAAGGCCCATCCTCTCCTCGAGGTGCGCTCGCGAGAGTGGCGGTAGGAATTGCAGCTCGAGCATTTCCTTGAGCGTCCGCCACAACCGCTCGATGATGGCGATCGAGCCACTCTGCCCGATCGCGCCGAACCGCCCACGCACTCCGAGGCTGCGGAGCATTCGCACGATCACCGACGCGTTTTCCAAAGCGGTGGCCAGCTCCTACTGCGGAACCCTCCCGACCCAGCTCAACAGCGAGCACGCGGGCGAGGGTCCCGTCCAGCAGACGCGCGCATACGACACCAACGGCGTCGTCACCGTGTCAGAAACCGGCTCGCTCACCTGGGAACAGCACTTCGATCAGGCAGGCAACGTCGCGAGCGCACAACTCCCGGCCCGCCCCGAATCGACCTCGTAGGTGTGGCGGAGGGAGGTTGGCCCAGCGCTTACGAGCCGCGTTCCGCTCGGCCGAATCGGGCTCGCTCGCAGTGGCAGTTACCGGATGTGAGCCTGCATCCGCCACCGCCCGGTCGCGCTCGCGTTTGGCGCGCGCGGCGTTGGCATCGCGCCCGTAGTTGTGAATCCGGTGCTTCCTCGGCTCGGGAGTCTGGGCAACGATGCGCGCCACCACCACGCCGCGGATCGAGCCGCTCGACCTCGTCCTCGCCCCGCTCGTCGTCGCCCCTCGCCTTCGGTCGTAGTCTGACCTCGGCGAAAGCGGGACCGATCTCCGGCCGCTCCTCGCTCACCGGGGCGCGCATCAGGTACCGCACGAGCCGCTCGGTCGCGTGGCCATCGCATCCACCCACGGGACCGCAACCCACTGGCCCGCCTTCGTCCAACCGCCCCGGCTGACGAGGGCCTGGACATGCGGGTGAAAGTTGATGGTCGAGCCGAAGGGCTGGATCACGGCCACCATGCCGGGACGGATCTGCTCTCCGGCCGCGGCGACCATCATGGCCCGAACGGTCTGCCATGCGGCGCGGCACAAATCGCCCAACAGCTCCTGATGGCGCAGAAAGTATGGGCGCAGCATCTTGGGGATGGTGAACAGCCACTGGGCATGTCCCACCGGTTCGAGCACATCCTCGCGCAGCCGGTTCGCCGTCTCGGCCGCGATCTCGCGCGCCGGATGACGGCCATCGCCGACGCGTACGATGCCATCGACGGTGCGGCCATACCGGGAGCCCCTCGGCCGGGCCGCGGCGTTCGCGCTGCTGAAGAAACGGTCGGGAACGTTCTACGATCCGGTTCTGACTGCCAATTTCATGCGTCTGATCGGTGAGAGCGCAGCCTGATTCGGCGATACACTCGCCGCATCATGGCGACCAAACGAAGTCCCCGTCAGAAATTCGAGAGAGTCCCCGGCCTTGCCGCTCCCATCGTCAAGGTCTGCCTGGGCAACGCAGTGAAGAAGCTGCACAGCGATCCGGCGTGGGAACACGGCCGCAGCTCGCGCACGCTGGCCAAGTATCCCGACTTCCGCGCCGTGCT
>DATFUW010000401.1:0-3628 GCA_035260605.1 Thermoanaerobaculia bacterium
CTGTCGCGCGGCCTGATCGCCTACGCCTGTTCGCTCCTCTTCACGCTGGCATATGGATTCTGGGCGGCGAAAGATCCGCTCGCCCAACGCGTCCTCCTCCCGCTGCTCGACATCCTCCAGAGCATCCCGGTGCTCGGCTTCATGCCCGGGGTCGTCATCGCCCTCGTCGCGCTCTTTCCGCGCAGCAACACCGGCCTGGAGCTCTCATCCATCCTGATGATCTTCACGGGGCAGGCGTGGAACATGACCTTCAGCTTCTACCACTCGCTCCGATCGGTGCCGCACGATCAGTCCGAAGCGGCGACGATCTACCGATTCACCTGGTGGCAGCGCTTCAAGTGGGTCGAGCTCCCCTTCTCGGCGATCGGATTGGTGTGGAACAGCATGATGTCTATGGCGGGCGGGTGGTTCTTTCTGATGATCACCGAGTCGTTCGTCCTCGGTAAGCGCGACTTCCGCCTGCCGGGCATCGGTTCGTACATGAGTGTGGCGGTGGCCAAGGGGAACGTGCCGGCCATGATCTGGGCGATCGTCACCATGGTCCTGATGATCGTGCTGCTCGACCAGCTCCTGTGGCGCCCGGTGGTGGTCTGGTCGCAGAAGTTCCGGGTGGAGGAAGGGGCCGAGGAGGAGGCGGCGTCGTCGTGGTTCTACGACTTTCTCCGGCATTCGAGGGTGCTGGAGTGGATCGGGACGACCCTGCATGCACTGCGGCGCGGCGGGCATCCTCCCGCGGCGCCGGCGGCACGCGCCCAGCAACGCAGCGAGCCGGTTCCGCGGATCGTCTCGACCATCTTCCTGGTGATCCTCGTGGCCGGAATGCTCTACGGAGCGTGGAGGCTGGTCGCCCTGTTAGGCCGCCTGCCGCTGCGGCAGTGGGGCCCGATCGCCGCCGCGGGCGGTTGGACGCTCGGCCGCGTGCTCCTTTCGACAGCCATCGGAACGCTGTGGGCCCTGCCGGCCGGACTGGCGATCGGCCTGTCGCGGCGCCTGTCGCGCCTGTTGCAGCCGGTCGTGCAGATCGCCGCATCGTTTCCCGCGCCGATGCTTTTCCCGCTGGTCATCGCCCTGCTCGGCGCGGCGGGGGTCTCGCTCGGATGGGCAAGCGTGATTCTCATGCTCCTCGGCACGCAGTGGTACATCCTGTTCAACGTGATCGCCGGCGCGACCGCGATGCCGTCCGATCTCCGCGAGGCGGCACGCAGTTACCGGCTGGGCCGCTGGATGCGCTTCCGCTCGCTCGACCTCCCGGCGGTGTTCCCTTATCTCGTGACCGGCTGGGTGACGGCGGCCGGCGGTGCGTGGAACGCCAGCATCGTTGCCGAGTACGTCACGTCCAAGGGGCGCGTGCTGACGACGAACGGGCTCGGCGCGCAGATCAGTCTCGCGGCGGAGCACGCCGACTTCCCCGCGCTCACGGCGAGCGTGATCGTGATGGCCGTGATCGTCGTGCTCTTCAACCGCACGGTGTGGAGAACGCTCTACACTGTGGCCGAAGAGCGGTTTTCTCTGAGCAAGTGACATGACCGCGATCACCGAGACCCTCACCGCCGCCGAGACGCTGTGCGAGGCGCGGAACGTGACGCACGAATACCTGATGCCGAACGGCAACCGGCTGCGCGTGCTGGAGGAGATCAACCTCAGGATCCGTCCCTCCGAGGTCGTGGCGCTGCTCGGGCCGTCGGGATGTGGCAAGTCGACCCTGCTCCGCGTGCTCGCGGGGCTGATCCGTCCCACCCGAGGCGAGGTGTTGTACCGCGGCGAACCGGTGAGCGGACTGACGCCCGGCGTGGCCATCGTCTTCCAGAGTTTTGCGCTCTATCCGTGGATGACGGTGGTGGAGAATGTCGAGGTCGTGCTGCACGCGGCGGGGCTGCCGCGCGACCAGATCGGCGCGCGCTGCGAGCGCGTGATCCGCACCGTCGGTCTCGCGGGGTTCGAGGAGGCCTATCCCCGCGAACTTTCGGGAGGCATGAAGCAGCGGCTGGGCATCGCGCGCGCGCTGTCGGTCGACCCGGAGATCCTTTTCATGGACGAGCCGTTCAGCCACGTCGACGCCCTGACCGCGGAGAGCCTCCGCGCCGAGGTGCTCGACCTCTGGGCGCCGGAGGGGAGGAATCCCTCCTCGATTCTGATGGTCAGCCACGACATCAAGGAAGTGGTGACCATGGCCGACCGCATCATCGTGCTCAGCACGCACCCGGGGCGGGTGCGGATGGTGGTGCAGAACCGGCTGCGACGCCCGCGCGATCCGCGCGCCGCCGAGTTCGAACAGCTCGTCGACTACCTTCACGAGATCATCACCGGAAGCGAGATGCCGGATGTCTCGGCCGACGCGCAGCGGCGCGACTCGGCCGCGGTGCAGGGGCTTCCCGCCGTCAGCACCAGCGAGATCGTCGGCCTGCTGGAGTACCTCGACTCGCGCGGAGGGCAGGACGATCTGTTCGAGATCTCCGCCAACGTCCACCAGGAGTTCGGGCGGGTGATCGCCGTGACCAAGGCCGCGGAGATCCTCGGGCTGGTCGAGACGCCGCGGCAGGCCGTGATGCTCACGCCGCTGGGCACGCAGTTCGTGCGCGCGGCCACCGAAGAGCGAAAGCAGATCTGGCGCGGCCAGATCCTGACCCTCCGCCTCTTCCGCGATCTGCACGCGCGCCTGCAGCAGAGTCCCGACGAGCCGATTCCCGCGGATGACGTCAAGGAGACGATCATCCTCAACCTGCCGTACGAGAATTACGAGACGATGTTCGACACGCTGGTGCGATGGGCGCGCTTCGGAAATCTCTTCGCCTACGACGAGGACACCGAAAAGATCACTCTGGAGTGATGGGGTCAGGTCTTGAATTTGGTATTTGCTACACCCTGTAGAAAATACCAAATTCAAGACCTGACCCCATCCCTAGATTCCGGCGCTCCGCAGAAGATCGATCACTTCCTCGGGCGTGGAGGCGGCAACGATCCGCGCCACGGCGGCGGCATCCTTCGCCAGCCGCGCGAGCGAGGCCAGCAGCCGCAGATGCTGGTCCCGCTGCTCAAATGGCGAGACGAAGGCCACGATGAGCCGAGGCTCGCTCTGACCGGCGATCACGCCCGCGGCGTTCGTGCCGGCGGCCAGGATGAACTCGGAGACCGCCGCGCTGCGGGCGTGCGGCAAGAGGAGCGCGCCGCAGCGGGTCGAGATCTCCTGCTCACGGCGGAGCGCCGCGTCGAGAATCGGCTGCACGGCGGCGGCATCGAGCCGCCTGCGCAATGCCGGATCGAGCAGCTTCGGGATCGCGTCGAGCGTCGACCCCGCCTGAAACCCGAGAACCACGTCCCGCGCGTCGATCTGGCCGGCAACGGCCGCGACATCCGCCATCGAGACGATTGTGCGCCATCGGCGCGCCAATCGAAAATGCAACTTGGGCTACCATACGGAACGGGACCCGAAAAAAAGACACGAGGGTGGTGCATCGATGACTCCGGAAACGACGACCAAAGCGACCCGCAAAGGGACGTGGACCCTGATCGTGCTGATCCTGATCGCCGCCGCGTTCCTCGGTGGATGGATCCCCGAGTGGCTGGCCGCGCGCCGCGCCGCGCAGGAGGCTGCCTCCGCGCGGGTTGGCGTGGCGCAGCTCGAATCGCA
>DATFUW010000402.1:0-6541 GCA_035260605.1 Thermoanaerobaculia bacterium
CGATCGCCAGGAGCGACTCCGACGCATCGAGGGAAGCAACCGCGCGATCGTGCGCCATCCCGGACTCTTCGAATTCCGCACAGACTCTCTGGAAGAGTGCCAGTGCCTGGTCGTGCCGACCTTCTCCAGCCACCACGCGCGCCAGTCCCCATCGGGACTTGGCAACCTGAGAGACGAGGCCGAGCCGCTCGAACTCGGAAATCGCAGTGCCGTACAGCCGCTCGGCTTCGGCGAACCGCGAGAGCTCGCGGCAGCAGAGCGCGGAGTTATTGGCCGCGAGCGCCCGGGCCTCTGCATCGAGCGATCCGTCATCCGCAACCCGAAGGTTGATCACCAGCGCTTCGTTGAACCTGCGGAGGCTCACGAGGACCGAAGCCTCGACGATTTCCGCAAAGACCGTACGGGTGTGATCGCCAAACGCGGCGAAAGTCTTCCCGCTGCGCTGCGCCAGGAGCACCGACTCCTGGAACCGCTCGAGGTCGCGATAGACGATGGCGCGGACGAGGCTCGCGCGCGCGGCATCGTATTCGGAGATGGTGCACTCCAGAAGGATCGCATCCGCTCGATCGAGCGCCTGGAGCGATTCCGCGAACGAGCCGACGTAGTACAGAGCGTACGCCAGCTCGCGCCAGGCAGACGCTCGCGTCCTGCGCCACTGCTCCGCCGCATAGCGTGCGGGGGACAAGGTTTCGGCGATCGAGACCGCCAACGCCGCCCATTCGGCCGATACTTTCGGTTCGACGTAGGCCGACTTCAACACGGCATCGAGCAGCTTGCGGACGACACCCGCCGTGCGCCACTCGGGATGCTGCTCGAGCAGGGCGATCCGTTCGGATGGCGCCCCCGCCAGCAGCCTGGCCACGGCCGGGCCGGCAGCGGCATCTTCCGCCCTTGCCGCCGCGGCAAATCCCTGCAACATCGTGACGGTCTGCGGCTTCGGCTCCTGGGACAGCTCGCGCTCGTCCCACACGCTGCCGTCCTGCAGCGCGCCCGTGACGTCGCGGTACGATTCGAGCACTCCGGCGCAACTGCTACAGGCCGGAAGGTGCGGATCGGCGGGCTGCGGTTCGTCCAGCAGCCGGATCAGCACGTCGTCGTCGTAATGCTGCTCGATGATCATCGCCGTCTCACCGTCGTGATGCTGAAGTAGATCTCGCGGACCCGCTTCAGGCAGTTGTGGATCAGCTTCTCCGAGTAGCGGGTCGTCGTGTCCATGTCCCGAGCGATGTCCACCGCCGACCGCCCCTCGTAGTAGTGCATGTAGAGCGTCTCGCGGCAGCGCGGCTGCAGATATCGCAGCGCCTGCCGCAACGTGAGCATCACGGCGAAGCGGTCCGCCAGCCCGTGGCTCACCGGATCGCTCTGCTCCAGGATGTCGTCGGGCAGCGGATCGGTGCGCCCCGTCGACCGCCAGTACGCGCGGCTGGCATTGCAGACCGCCGCCACCAGCCACGGCCGCGCGTTCTCCACCCGCTCCTGGTTCTCCAGATAGCCGAGAAACACTTCCTGGATCAGGTTCTCGGCGTCGATTTCCGGAACGCGGAATTTCCTGCAGGCCACGTGCAGCAGCAGATCGCGGTACTCCGCATACATCACACCGATGTCCGCGCCTTCCTGCGGCGCGGCCGAGCTCTCAATCGCCACCGGAATCATGTCCGATACAGCCGGGGCGGCGTCGACGGGATTCGTTTCCAGCATCTGCGTAATTATGGCGCTAGCACTGGCACATTATCACGATCGCCGCCGAGAGGGAAACACCCTTCGAAACTCCAATGAGCCGGAGTATGCTCCCCGGCCGATATGGATCCTTCCAGCACCACCACCACGCTCGACCAGATTTGGAACCAGTCGATCGTCCCCACACTCGAGCAGTACATCAAGATCCCCAACCAAAGCCCCCTCTTCGATCCTGATTGGAAGCGTAACGGACACATGCACAAGGCTTTAGGGCTTGCGAAGAGCTGGGTCGAAGGGCAGCGCATCTCCGGCCTCAAAGTCGAGGCGCACGAGATCGAAGGGCGCACACCTCTATTAATGATCGAAGTCTCCGGCGATCCCTCGTCCACCATCCTCATGTACGGCCACCTCGACAAGCAGCCTGCCATGACCGGATGGGACAAAGGCCTCGGCGCGTGGACGCCGGTCCTTCGGGACAGCAAGCTCTATGGCCGCGGAGGGGCGGACGACGGATATGCCGTCTTCTCGGCCGTCTCCGCGATCGCCGCCGTCCAGCAGCAGTCGATCCGCCACGCCCGCATCGTGGTCCTGATCGAGTGCTGCGAGGAGAGCGGCTCGACCGATCTGCCGGCGTATATCGACCTGCTGAGCGACCGCATCGGCACGCCGCGCCTGGTGATTTGCCTGGACAGCGGATGCGGGAACTACGAACAACTCTGGATGACGACGTCGCTGCGCGGATCGATCGTCGGCAATCTGATCGTCGAGGTGCTCAGCGAAGGAGTGCACTCCGGCGACGCGAGCGGGATCGTTCCATCGAGCGTTCGCATCCTCCGCATCCTGCTCGACCGCCTCGAGGACTCGAAGACGGGACGGATGATCCCCGACTGGCTGCAGAAGAAGATCCCGCCGAATCGGATCGAGCAGACTCGCGCCACGGCGCGCGTCCTCGGCACGTCGATCCACGACAAATTTCCGTTCCTCCCCGGAATGCGCCCGGTGACCGACGACCCGGTCGAGCTGCTGCTCAATCGCACGTGGCGGCCGACGCTCTCGATCACCGGTCAGGCCGGCATGCCAGACCTCGTGCAGGGCGGAAACGTATTGCGCCCCATGACTGCATTGAAGCTTTCCATCCGCCTCCCGCCCAACCTCGACGCGCGGAACATCGACCATCAACTCAAGGAGCTACTGGAATCGAATCCGCCATACGGCGCGCGCGTCACGTTCGAGGCGGAGAAGGGGGCGGGAGGATGGGAAGCGCCGAAGGTCGAGTCGTGGCTCGGCACGGCAGTCGACCGCGCCTCCCGTACGTTCTTCGGGAAGCCGGCGGTGACCTGGGGCGAAGGGGGATCGATCCCCTTCATGGGGATGCTCGGCGAGCGCTATCCGGAGGCACAGTTCCTGATCACCGGGGTCCTCGGCCCGCGCAGCAATGCGCACGGGCCGAACGAATTCCTGGACATCGAATACGCGAAGAAGGTCACGGCCTGCGTCGCGGAAGTGATCGCCGCCGAGCGCGCATAGCACTTCGTTTTCTCTAGGAGTCTGCGCGGCAGAAATGTCCGCACGCGAGAACGTGGAGCAGCGTGGCCAAAGTCGGCCGGACTTGAGGCGCGTAGCGGGGACGACTCGCCGAAAATCCGGTCGGATTTGGGCCGCTGATCCGCTTTCGCAGCAGGACAATTTTCTGCCGCGCAGACTCCAGGGAAGCTCTGAACAAGTCCGATGGTCGTCGTTGCGGGCGCCGCCGCGTCGGATGCGAGCCGGAGCGACGCAGGCGATGCGGGGCCATCGTCGAGCAGCGACGGCGAAGCAGACGATGCGGCGCCGCCCGCAACCCGCAGGGCTGATGGCGGTTGCCGGCCCGTCTGCTTCGTTGCTCGCATCCGACCGCCAAGCGCCATCAGCGACGGCCATCGGACTTGTTCAGAGCTTCCCCTAGGGATGCCCGCCGGCGTACTTCAACTCGCCGGCTTCGACGCGGATCGGCAGACGGTTCTGCGGAGGCGGGAGCGGGCACGTGGCGTACGGCGTGAAGGCGCATGGCGGGTTGTAGGCCCGGTTGAAGTCGACGACCGTCTTCCCGCTGGCGTCGGGCGGATGCGCGTAGAGATAGCGCGCCGCGGCATAGGTTTCTTTTCCGCTCGTGGCGTCCTTGAAGATGATGAAGAGGTCGTTGGTCCCCTGCTCGAGGATGGGATCGATGCGCCAGGTTCTGCCGCCGAGGTCGAAGACGAGCGCGCCGGGAGAGATCTCGTCGCTGGTCATGCCGAGAACGTTGGTGATGGGGATCTTCCTGGGCGGCGCATACGGTTCGAAGCGGGCCACGACGCGGAACTTCGAATTCGGCGGGAAGTAATCGAGTCCCTTGAAATGCGTCCGTGCGTCACTCCGCGGATCTCTGGCGCGGACACCATAGCGGTCGCCGCTCGCGTCCTGCCGCTTGATCGCCTCGAAGCTCAGCGTGCCGGCATGCAGCACGGTCGGCCCTTCCGGATCGGTATCATCCCGCATGACGAGCGGCTGCGCCGCGCCGATTCGCGGATTCGGGGCGACGGTCACGCGACCGCTGTCGAGCGTGAAATGCAGCGTAACGGGCGGGTGTGCGGGAAGGGTGACGTCGTTCGGCCCTTCGTGCAGCCAGTACAGTCCGACGAGGCTGAGCCAGCCGTCGGGACTCGTCAGGCTCGCACGACGCTGTGTGCGCCATACGTCCTCTTCGTGCCGGAACGCCTGCGAACTCTCGTGGTTGCAGGCGGCAAGGAGCAGCGTCAGAACGAGCATCCGTTTCATCTGCGTTAGCATACCCCGCAGCCGTGGTTTCAAAACCTCGTCAGGCGGTGTCCAATGCGCATGGAGAACGTTTCTCCGCTCGTGCCGCCGTCGGGTCGTGAGGCTGTGCTCGCCGCGTGGAACGAGGAAGGACGTGTGCTCGACGCGATCCGCGCCGGTGACCGCGGTGCCGCGGAAGAGCTCGTCGAGCGGACATACTCCGCCGTCCATGCATCGTTGTACCGGATGTGCGGCGACAGCGAAATGGCCGCCGACCTGACGCAGGAAACGTATCGCAAGGCATGGGAAGCCCTCGGCGGATTCGACGGCCGCTCGCAATTTTTCACATGGCTCTATCGGATCGCTTACACGACGTTTCTCAATGCCATCCGGCGCCCCCGCCGGATGACGCCGCTCGAGGAAGCGCCGGAGATGCAAGACGGCTCGCCGGCGGCCGACGACGTGCTGCGCGAGCGGGAGGAAGGAGCGCGGCTGCGCGCCGCCGTCATGCGCCTTCCCGATGAGCTGCGGCTGACCGTGACGGCGCACTTCTGGGGAGGACTGCCGGTGAAGGAGATCGCTCGGATGGAACGCATCACCGGCGCGGCCGTCCGCAAACGGCTGCACAAAGCATTCTCTCTGCTCGAGGCGGCACTCGACGAGGACCAGCGATGAGCGCGAACCGCAGATCGGAGCTGCAGCGGAAACTGAGGGCCACGCCGGCCCCCGAGCCGCCTTCCGGACTGGCCGGCCGGATCAAGGGCGAGATTCCGGATCCGCTGCGCATCGATGCCACCGGCAAGCCGCAACGCGCGGCATCTTCGCTGCGGTTGTCGATGGGCATCGCCGCATCGGTTCTGGTCCTTGCCGTCTCGTCGTTCATTCTCCTGCGCGTGCTCTCACAGGATCAGGAGAGAGGAACGAGACTGCCGCCAGCAAGCGTCCGCATTCCGCCGAAGCGGGAGCCGCTGTTTCGGCAGGCCGAGAGAGCGCAGGCTCCCGTGCCGGCGCCGGGTGCCGACGCAATGCAAGGCGCAAGCAATGAGGTGTCGGCGGGAGGCTCCAATACGGCTGTGAGAGAGCCGGAAGCGGCGATCGCGATGGGGTCGAGGACGGAACCTGCGATGAAGACCACGCAAGAGCGGGCTCTCCCTGCGAAGATAGCGCCGGCGCAGAAAGTAGATGAGGAAGCAGAGCGAGAGACCATCGCCCAACCGGCTGCAGAGCCGGCTCTCCATGCCCGGGCCGCAGTGGCCGAAGGGAAGATGGCGAACGCGGCGCCGAGCGCCGCGAACTCGTCGGCGGTCGCTGAGGCAATCGTCGCCCCTCACATCGACGCCGAAGCGACGTTCGCCCCGCCGGGCAACAGCGTGTTCGTGCGGATCACGCCTGCTGCGGCGCCCGACGCACAAATCGAGGTCGAAGGGGGACGGAAGGTCGCCGACGGTCTGTACGCGATGGAAGGGAACCGAATGACGATCCGGATGCGCTACCGGAGCGGCGGCCGCGAGCAGACGCTCGAGCGCACCATCGTCCGCGCCGACGCGCGAACTTGGGAACAGACGTCGCAGCAGACGAAGGACGCGGTCAGCAAAGCGAAGAATCCGCCGGAGTAGTCAGGAGCGGCGGCGGCCGCCGCCGAACTTCCGCACCGACTGGAAGTGGACGTCGAAGTAGTTCGCCGCGGCTCGGAGCGCACGGCCCACGCTCCACACGTCCTTCGAAGGAATCGATTCCAGGTCGTGGCGCATCTGCTGGGGCAGCAATGCGCGGCACCGCCGGCAGAGCGCATGTCCGATCGTCTTGTCCAGACTGCAGCGCGGACAGTGGGGGCGGCGCGCAAGGCCGCGGACCTGCTCCGTGGTCATCACGTCGCGAAGTTTACTCCTTTTCGATCAGCAGATCGCCGGAGTGGAAGCTCCGGCCGTGTTCCTCGCGCCCGAGCAGCAGGACGATCGCCAGCACGACGATGACCACGAGCTCGAAGCCGGCGAGTGCCCAGGAGTAACCAACAGCGTCGCGCAACAGGTGTTCGATCGTGCTGGTCGGAGCGGCGACGAGAATCCCGCACTGGTAGGCCAGTCCTGGC
>DATFUW010000403.1:0-14912 GCA_035260605.1 Thermoanaerobaculia bacterium
CCGGCTCGGGCGGTTCCGTGAAAGCTCGAGCAGAAAGCGCGGCCGGCCGTCGGCGTCCCTGACGGCGAATACCTTCCCGAACGGTTTCTCCGTCAGCGGCACCGCGATCTCCGCGTGCGCCGACAGCTCGCGGTACGCCGCCACGGCGTCGTCGACGAGCCAGTACACCTCCGGGCCGCCGCCCCCGGCCGGCGCATCGGTGGCGATGGCGAAGTTCTCGAACTGCACGAACGTGGGATGCGTCCGCTGGACCTCGAGCCCGAGCATGTCGACGAAGAATCGCGTCGCCGCCTCGATGTCCTTGACATACTCCACGACGAAACCGAAGTGGATGTTTCGAACCATCCGTGAGCCTCCATCCATCATGATGAGAGCGAGGTTCCGAACAGGTGACCAACCGCGGCCGTGAGGGCCATGGCCACGGCACCCCAGAAGGCGACACGTGCCATTCCCGTCCATGGGGAAGCTCCGCCAGCGCGGCCGGCGAGCGCTCCGAGGCCGGCGAGGCAGACGAGCGACACGCCGGATACGATCCAGTTGACATGCGGCGGCGGTGCCAGCACCACGGTGAGGATCGGGAGTGCCGCGCCGACGGCGAAAGTGGCGGCGGAGGCGAGCGCCGCCTGCAGCGGCCGCGCGGTGAGCTGCTCGGAGAGGCCGAGCTCGTCGCGCGCGTGCGCAGCGAGCGCGTCGTGTGCCATGAGCTGCTGAGCCACGGTGCGCGCCAGATCCTGCTCCAGTCCGCGCTGCACATAGATCCCCGCCAGCTCGTTCTCCTCCGCCGTTGGCTGGGTCGCCAGCTCCTCGCGCTCGCGCGCTAGGTCCGCCTGTTCGGTGTCTTCCTGCGAACTGACGGAGACGTACTCGCCCGCCGCCATCGACAGCGCGCCGGCCACGAGACCGGCCACGCCGGCCAGCAGGATCTCCGGTCGGCCGGTTCCCGCGGCCGCGACGCCGACCACGAGGCTCGCCGTGGAAACGATCCCGTCGTTCGCACCGAGGACGGCGGCCCGAAGCCACCCGATCCGTCCGGTGCGATGGTTTTCGAGATGGCGCGTGCGCATGCAAAGCCCTCCGGCGCGCTGCATCATAGCCCCGAGTCCGGCGTCGATTCGCTGCGTCGATTCGCTGCATGGAACGCCATCTGCTTTCCATTCCAATGGGCGATTGCCCTTCTGAGGAGGAAAACCATGGCGCGAGCAGCAAAGACGACGACCGACCACGACGAGATCCGGCGCTGGGTGGAATCGCGCGGCGGATACCCCGCGGACGTAAAGCGCACCGCCGGCGACGGCGACCCCGGAGTCCTGCGGATCGACTATCCCGGCTTCTCGGGACAACGCTCGCTGGAACGGATCTCGTGGGATCAATTCTTCGAGTGGTTCGACCGAAACAATCTTGCGTTCCTCTATCAGGACACGGCCCGAAGCCGCTTCTCGAAGCTCGTCGACCGCGGCACGGTGCGGGCGCGCGCCGCGGGGAACAAGAAGGCCAACAAGCGCAGCGTGCGCCGCGCGTCGCGTTCCGCGTCCCGCACCAAATCGGCGCGCGCGAGTCACGGCACGTCCTCGCGTTCGCGCACCAGCGCGCGAAAGAGCACGCGGAAACCGAAGTCGGCGCGGACGGCGGCCTCGACGCGAACCCGGCAGCCGAAGACCGACCGGGTGCTGGACATCAACACCGCGTCCGAGGTCCAGCTCCAGCGCGTCTTCGAGATCGACGGCAAACGGGCGAAGGCGCTGGCGTCGCGGCGTCCGTTCCGAAGCTGGGACGACGTCAAACGCATCCCGGGCTTCGACCGCGGACTGGTCGAAAACATCCAGGAGGCCGGCGGCCGGCTTCGGAGCCGCTGAGCCTCAGAACGGATGCTCGAGCGACTCGGACTGCGGGGTGAACAATCGCGCGCCGTCCGCGGTGATGACCATATCGTCTTCGAGGCGAACGCCGAACTCGCCACGGATGTAGATACCGGGCTCGTCGCTGAACGTCATCGCCGGCCGCGCCCGGAGAGACGTCGTCCAGCCGAACATGTCGTTCTTCACCAGGTATGGCCACTCGTGACCGTCCATGCCGATGCCGTGTCCCACGCGGTGCGTGAAGTACTTGAACCCCGGGCCGTAGCCGGCGTCGGCGATCACGGTGCGCGCCGCCGCATCGATCGACGCCAGCGGCGCGCCCGGTTTGGCCGCGGCGAGCGCCGCCGACTGCGCGCGATGCACGATGTCGAACACCCGCCGCGCCTTGTCGCTCGCCTTGCCGAGCACGAACGTCCGGGTGATGTCCGATTGGTAGCCATCGACGGTGCATCCGTCGTCGACCATGATGATCGTCCCCTCGCCGATGATCTGCGGCGTGGCCGAGCCGTGCGGCAGCGCCGTGTACTCGCCCGTCTGCACGCTCGCGCCGCCGCGGAAGCCGACACGGCGATAAGCCAGATCGATGAGGCCGGAGGCCTGCAGCTGTGTCATTCCCGGCTTCAGCGCGTGGTAAACCGCCTCGTAGACTTTCAGCGTGGCGGTGTTGGCGATCTGCATCAGCTCGATCTCGTGCGCGCTCTTGATCGACCTGCAGCCGGCGGTGATCGGGATGCCGCTGACGATCCGGGCGTGCGGGGCTGCCAGAGCGATGTGCTCGCTCCAGACAAACTTCGTGTTCTCGTCGAGCCCGATCGATCCGGCCGCGATGCCGCGGTCCTTCAGTCCGCGCGCCAGCAGCGCGTACGGGCTCTCGTCTTCCTGCCAGATGCGCACGTCCGCCGTCCCCCCGCCGAACGGACCGCGTGCGATCTGCTCGCGTGCGCGGTCCTCCTCGAACGCCGGACAGATGAAGAACGCCTCCCCCTTCGCCGGAACGACGCAGGCGAAGAGCCGCTCGCCCCCCGACCAGCGGATCCCCGTGAAATAGAGGAGCGAAGTCCCCGGCGTCAGGATCAGACCATCGGTCTTCTCGGCGCGCATCAGTTCCTTCGCCTTCTCGATGCGGGCGCGCCGCTCGTCGCTGGTGATCGGCTTGACCTGTTCACGCATCGACGGGAGAGCGTTGATGGAGGGCGGGAGGGAGGGCTCAGGCTGTTCCGGTTGGGCGAATGACGGCAGGGCGCCGACCGCGGCGGCCGCTGCCGAGGCCCCGAGAAACTGGCGGCGGTTCATCGCCGCATTCTATCGGTGCCGCGCCGCGGATCCAATACGATCGGCGCGCTCCCGCCATGCTGAGCGTGCAGAACCCCGGAGGTCACCTCGGTTCGGGACAGTAGCCGCCGAACCCGCGGGCGCGTTCGCGGCGGTCGAGCGGATTCTCGCGCTCCGGCAGCACGCCGAGTCGCATGAGCTCCGGGCGAAACTCGTATCGGATTCGCACCGATGCCGCGGGATGCGGATCGAGCTCGATGGCCACGCGCTCTACTTCGTGCGCCGTCCGTCCACCCATGCCGGTCGCCGCATAGTCGTCCGACAGAGCACCCGCCGATGACGATGAGGAGGGCGCGGGCATGCGGCTGTCTTCCTTCTCTCTCGGCGCGAAACGCTGCCGCGCGGGACGCGGCCGTTCACGATAGAACACAGCTTCGATCACACCGAGGTTTTCCGTCTGGCCGAGCCGGCTCCCGTACGAGTGCTGCTCGCCGGTGAAAAAGAAACGGCGTGCGGTCTGGTCGTTCACCTGCCAGCCCGAGATCACCGTCGACTCGTACGGATCGAGCACCCACTTCGCCGCGGACCATGCATCGGTGTGACGGGCATCGATCGTGTTCAGCCCGTCGACCGAGAGCGCGACGGCGACGCGGTAGGGCATCGGATTCGTCAGCCGGAGCGAGTAGCTCGCGCCGCGCACGGCCTCGACATAGACCGCTCCGCGCGCCGGGTACTCCGGACGCGGTTCGACGCCGACGACCACCGTCAGGCCGAACCCTCCCGGCGTCGAGGCCGCGGCGGACCCGCAGACGAAAAGAAGCGCGATGACCAGCTTTCTCATGGAACCCTCCGCTCCATGAGACACCGCGGGACTGGTGGAGGAAACCGGCGCCGAGGCGATCAGTGCTCGGAGACGGTGGGGGGGCGGATCGTGCGAGCGTAGCGGTGCGTGAACGCGCCGGGCGAGGCCGTGTGGATCATCGACGTGAGTGCGCTCGGCGCCATCGGTCTGCTGAACAGGTAGCCCTGGAACTCGTAGCAGCCGTGTTCCTTCAGGAAGTTGAGCTGTTCCTGCGTCTCCACGCCCTCGGCGACGACGCGAATGTTCAGCGCCTTCCCCATGGCGATCACCGCGGAGACGATCGCTCCGTCGCTTCCCTCGTGGGTGATGTCGCTGATGAACGACTGATCGATCTTCAGCGTATCGATCGGGAAGCGCTTCAGGTAATTCAGCGACGAGTGGCCCACGCCGAAATCGTCGATGGCGATGCTCATTCCGAGGTTCTTGAGGTCGAGCAGAATGTCGGCAGTCAGGTTGGGGTCCAGCATGGCCGTGCTCTCGGTGATTTCGATCTCCAGGAGAGCCGGATCGAACCCCGAACGGTGCACGGCGTCTTTGATCATGGAGACGACGTTCGGCTGCTGGAACTGGCGCGCCGAGACGTTCACCGCGATCTTCATGGCCGCGCCTTCGTTGAACCACGCCTGTCCCTGGCGGCAGGCCTCTTCGATGGCCCATTCGCCGATCGGGAGGATCAGGCGCGTTTCTTCGGCGACGCTGATGAACTCGGTGGGACGCATGATGTTCTTCCCGCCGCGGTCCCAGCGAATCAACGCTTCCATTCCGGTGACGGCCTGCTTGCGCAGGTCGAGCTGCGGCTGGTAGTGCAGCACGAACTCGTGGCGTTCCAGCGCCTGATGCAGCGCCGTCTCCAGCGAAAGGCGCTCCGCAGCCTTGCGGGCCAGGAACGGCGAGCAGAGCTGGTAGCTGTTGCGCCCTCCCTCTTTGGCCTGGAACAGTGCGGTGTCCGCGTTCTTCAGCAGCGACTCCGCATCGCCGCCGTCCTGCGGATAGAAGGCGATGCCGATGCTGGTGGTGATGTTGAATTCGTGGCCGTCTACGTTGATGGGCCTGGAAACCGCCTGAAGAATCTTGCGCGCCACGGATGTCACGTCGCTCACGCTCGAAGGCTTCATGATCAGCAGCGTGAACTCATCGTCGCCGACGCGCGCCACGGAATCTTCCTCGCGCACCGATGCGCTCAACCGCTCGGAGATCTGCTGCAGCAACTGATCTCCCCCCTCGCGGCCGAAGGCCTCGTTGACCACGTTGAAGCTGTCGAGGTCAAGGCACATCACCGCGAGCTGGTTGCCCGCACGGTGGGCGTAATTGAGGGCGATCGTCAGACGGTCCTTGAACAAGGCGCGATTCGGCAGCCCGGTGAGGACGTCGTGATGCGCCTTGTATCGGACCTCTTCCTCGGCGCGCTTCCGCTCGGTGATGTCGACCACCGTGGCCGCCACGATCGGGTGGCTCTTGCCCTCGGTGATCATGCTGGCGTTCATGAGGACCCACATCGCCGTGCCGTCGCCGCGGTGCACCTGAGTCTCGATGCTGGCCAGCGATCCTTGATCGCGCAGGTGCGCGACCATCATCTGCCACTCGTTGTCCTTTCCGTACGCCTCGGCGATTCCGTGGGCCATCAGCTCCGCGCGCGATTCGAAACCGAGCATTTTCGCGCAGGCATCGTTGCAGTCGAGGACTCCTCCCGAAACATTGGCGCGGAACTCGCCCGCCGGGTTCCGGTCGAAGAGCTGTTTGAACCGCTCGGCCGACGCGCGGATGAGGCGCACGCGCGTGCGATGCGCGCTCGCCACCGACCCGATGAGCAGAATTCCAACGATACCGAAGAACCATCCCGTCTGATAGAAGAATGCGCGCTGCCGGAACGTCGTCGTCCCGGTGCTCCACGGGCCGTCATCGATCGCCGCGCGCACCTGGAAACGATACGAGCCGGGTTTCAGGTTCGTATACGACGCCCGGCGCAGCGGGCCGGCGTCCACCCATTCGGAATCGAACCCTTCGAGCCGCACCTCGTAGTGGATCTTCTCCGGCGCGTTGAGATTGATTCCCGTGTAGCGGAACTCGAGCGACTTCGTCCCCGCGGGGAGCGTCATGGGAGCGCTCGGATCGAGCCGATGCCGGTCGGCGAAGATGTCCTGGATGATCACCGGCGGGGCGGCCGCCATCCGGGCGCGGCTCGGGTCGATCATGGCTACGCCCTTGACGGTGGCGAACCACAGCTTCCCGTCCGGCGTCTTCCAGGCGACCGGCTGTGTGCCGCCATTGCACTCGCGGCTGGCCATCCCGTCTGGACGTCCGTATGCGATGCTCGTCACCTTCGGGCGCAGGCCTTCGGCGAAATCGTCGAGCTGCTGCAGCGAGACGCGGAAGATTCCCTTGTTGCAGCTCATCCAGAAGTTGCCATCGCCGTCTTCCAGGATGGCGAACACGCTGTCGTCGAAGAGGCCTTCGCGCGTGGTGATGGTCGCCCACCGGCCGTTCTTGTAGCGGCTCAATCCGCCGCCGGCGGTTCCGACCCAGAGCGCGCCCGAATTGTCTTCGTGAAGCGCGAGGATCAGATCGCTGGCCAGGCCGTTCCGTTTCCCGAAGGAGGTCACCACGTCGCCGACGATGCGGTTGAGACCACCGTCCTGCGTGCCGGCCCAGATGGCTCCGTTGCGGTCCTCGAGCACCACGCCGACCGCTTCGCCGGAGAGTCTGAACTCGGACGGCTCGAGGGCGCCGTTCACGATGCGCTGCAGTCCGCGCGCGGTGCCGACCCACAGGACGCCACCGCGGTCTTCGTACAGCGAGAGCACCATGTTGCTCTTCAGGCCATTGGTCGCGTCGTAGATCGTGGTATGGCCCTGGAAGATGCGATCCAGTCCGCCGTCGAACGTGCCCACCCAGAGGCTTCCGTCGCGGCCGCTCAGTGTGGTCATGACCGCATCGCTCGAGAGTCCGCGGCGCTTGTCGAAGTAACGCCCATCCAGTGTCTGGACTCCCTTGCCGGTTCCGATCCAAAGCGTCCCGCCGGGATCCGCGCTCACCGTCCGCACCTTGTCGGCCAGCAACCCCTCGGCCATCGTGAAGGCGATCACCTTTCCCTCGGCCACGCGCGTCAGCCCGTTGGCGGAGCCGATCCAGAGGTTCCCTTCGCGGTCTTCGAGGAAGGAAGAGACGGCTTTGTTGCCGATGCCGAGGGCCTCCGAGGAGAAATCGAAATGATCGTTGCGGAAGCGGCCGACACCGTGGTCCAGGGTCCCGATCCACAATGTGCCGTGGCTGTCCTCGTAGAGTGCGTTGATATTGGTGGACGGAAGTCCGTCGGCAGCAGTGTAGGTGCGGAACTCGCCGGCGCGATAGCGAAGCAGTCCGTCGCCGCGCGTGCCGATCCACACGCTGCCGTCGCGCGTGACGCGGATCGCAGGGATGAGCGAGGTCGGCAGGCCGTCGGAATCGTGGCGTACCAGCCGGCCGTCCTTCAGCGTGACGATGCCGTGCGTCGTACCGATCCACAGTTGTCCCGACCAGTCTTCCGCGAGCGAAGCGATGGCGAGCGGAGACGCGCCGGTGGAGCCCGCAATGGTGACGATCCGCCCGTCTGGCTGACGGGAAGCGAGGCCCTTCTGGGTTCCGATCCAGATGGTTCCATTCGCCGATTCGATCAGCGCGGTCGCCGCGTCACTCGGCATTCCGTCGGCGATCTCGTACGAGCGCACCTGACGGCCCTGCACGTGCAGGACGCCGCCGCCATTGGCGGCCGCATAGAGGCTGCCGTCGCGAGCCGACAGCAGCGAGAGTGTCATATTGTTATGGATCTGTGGTATGTGGGCTTTGTCATAAGTGACGAAGTCAGTCCCATCGAAGCGAGCAAATCCTTCTTGTGTGGCAGCCCATACATACCCGTCGGGCGTTTGTGCCAGCGCGTAGACAGTGCCCTGTGGAAGCCCCTGATCGACCCCCCAGGTACGAATCACGTTCTGGTCGAGTGTGCGTGCCGGATCGATGGCCAGAGCGGGAAGGGTGCAAAAGGGGAAGAGGGACAGGAGGGCGACCCAGCGAAGTGTGAGCCTCATTGCGTTCGTCCGTGCGGTGATGGTGGTGTTCGTGCCGCCCGATCTCACTCTCGAAATGTCCTTCTGTGCTGCGTTGGCCGTGATCGGAGGTGAATTGTGCACTCACGCATGCGATCCGGCATGAATCAATCGGTACATTGGCGGGTATATCGATCGATATAGACGGGATCAACCAACGATAGATCCTTTGCCGAAAACCCGGAGCGTACAATCCCCACCGCTATGAGAAGAAGCGCACTGTTCCTTGCGGGTATTGTCCTCGTGGCTACAGCCGCTTTCGGCGGCGATGGATCCATTCATCGCAGCATGCGGCACGTTCCGGGCAGATACATCGTCGTCCTGAAAGCGAACTCCGATGCTTCGACGATCGCAAATAGTGTGCGGAATGCTCATGGTGGACGAGTCGACCATACCTATCAGCGCGGACTCAAAGGTCTCGCCGTGGAGATGAATGACACCGATGCCCAGACCCTGGCTCGCGACCCGCGTGTGGATTACGTCGAAGAGGATGCCATCATCACCGCCGCGTCGACGCCTTGGGGACTGGACCGAATCGATCAACGATCGCGCCCGCTCGACGATGCGTATGTGACGAACGGCACCGGCGGCGGTGTCACGGCATACGTCGTGGATACCGGCATTCTCGGGGCGCACGAAGACTTCGCCGGCAGAGTGAGCGCCGGCTTCAATGCCATCGCGGACGGCGGCGATGCGACCGACTGCAATGGCCATGGAACGCACGTCGCCGGCGTGATCGGCGGTTCGACCTATGGAGTCGCCAAGTCGGTGAATCTGGTCCCGGTGCGCGTCCTCGATTGCACCGGAATGGGCACCCTCTCGACCGTCCTCGCCGGTCTCGACTGGGTCCTGCAGGACCACGCATTGTCGGGACGCCCGGCCGTCGTCAACATGAGCCTCGCCGGCGCAGCGTCATCGTCACTCGATACGCAAGTGAACAACCTCCTCGCGGCCGGCATCACCACGGTCGTCGCCGCCGGCAACGACAACACCGATGCATGCGAAGCGTCACCGGCCCGGGTCACCGGAGCGATCACCGTCGGAGCGTCGAACGAAGGGGACAATCGCTCCTCGTTCTCCAATTACGGCACGTGCGTCGATCTCTTCGCCCCAGGATCCAACATCATCTCCGACTGGTACAGCAGCACGACCGCCACCGCGGTCTCGAGCGGGACGTCCGAGTCCGCCCCATTCGTCGCCGGCGTCGCCGCGCTGATCCTCGAACAATATCCCTCGGCATCTCCGGCGAGCATCGCGCAGACGCTGACGTCGGAAGCGACCCTCGATGCCCTCGGCTCCATCGGCACCGGGTCACCCAACCGCCTGCTCTTCTCGCTCATCGGCACCCTCGATGCGTCGACCGCCGATGCGCAGCTTCTTGCCGATCCGAGTTTCGAATACGGCACGACGTTCTGGACTTCGGACATCTGCACGGTCATCAACCAGACCGGATGTCCTCCCAGCGACTTCAACCTGATGAGCTTCAGCTCCCACAGCGGAAAGAATCACGCCACGATCGGCGGGCCGGCTAATACGTTCCACCTGTCGTCCGAGACCGTGACCATCCCTGTTGAGTTCAGCAGGGCGGAACTGAGCTTCTATCTGTGGGTGGTGACGAAGGGCAAGAGTCCGCATCCCAGCGACGTGCTCACCGTCGAACTGCGCGATGCGTCCGGTGCGTTGATCGCCACCCTGGGAACGTTCACGAACGTCGATGCCAATGCGTCCTACACACTGCGGCGCTTCGACGTGACTCCGTATCGCGGCAAAGCGCTCCGGATCTCCTTCACGGGAATTCAGAGTCAGGGTCCTCCGACATGGTTCCTCCTGGATGATGTATCGCTCAATGTCTGGAAGTAAGGACCGGGCGAGCCGGCGCCTCGCCGGACGCTGAACGAAAGAGCACAGAGCGATCTGTGCTCTTTCTGTTTTTGTTCTTCCGCGCACTTGGGCCGACAATAGAGCCGGGTTCCCTTATGTCGGCCTATCACTTCTCACTGTTTGCGGCCCCGGCGGCAGTGACCGCGGCGGCGGTCATGGGCTTCGCCATGGCCGTGCTGACGCGGCACTTTTCGCGCGCCTCCATGGCGATCTTCAGCGTCTGCACGGCGGTCGCCGTATGGCAGACGGCGCACGTGTTCCTCGACCTGGCCGTCGAGATTCACTCCGCCCGCCTCTGGGCGCGCGTTGCAGCCGCCTCGGTCCCATTCATCGCCGCGTCCGTCTATCAGTTTGTCATCACGACGTTGGAGCCCGCCGATCACCGGAGGATCATTGGAATCGTTGCATGGGTGATCGCCGCACAGGTCGCGGTGCTGGCCATCACCACATCGTACGTCGTTCACGACCCAGGACGGATGTGGTGGGGCTTCTATCCGAAGTACACGACTGCGGCGCTCGTGCTCTTTCCCCTGTTCTTTGTGCTCCTCTTCAGCGTCGCGGGGATCGACATCGCCCGCGCCTATGGGAGTGCCGCTCCCGACCAGCGCAACCGCATTCGACTCTTCACGATCGCACTGGCCCTCGGCTGCCTGGCAGCGGTCGACGTCTTGCCGGCCTATGGCATCGCCCTCGAACCGTTCGGATGGGCCGCCCTGCTCGCTGCGGCAGCCGTGGCCACATACGCCGTCTGGAAGTATGGGCTGACCGTCGTTACGCCGACCCTGCCGGCCGAGGAGATCATCAGCACCATGCGCGATCTGCTTTTGGTCAGTGACCGCGAGGGGCGCATTCGCTTCGCGAACAATGCCGCCTGCGGGTTTCTCGGCTACAGCCGCGAAGACATCGTCGGCCGCCGCCTCGAGGAACTGCTCGTCCCTACCGGCCCCGAGGAGCCGGTGCCGCTGCAGGGATGGGTGCGTGACCGCGAGTACGTATTCCGCACGAAGATGGGGCAGCCGATCGAGCTCACGCTTTCGCATTCGCCGGTGACGCGAGACGGGGAAACGACGGGGGCGGTGATCATTGCACGCGATCTCCGCGAGCGGAAACGCTACGAATGGGAAGTGCGGCGCGCCGTCACGCTGCTGCAGTCGACGCTCGACTCCACCGCCGACGGCATTCTGGCGATCGGTCAGGACGGACGGGTCCTCACGTGGAACCAGCGATTCGCCGACATATGGGGGATCCCTGCAGAGTCGATGGAGCACGACGAAGACCAGGGGCTCATCGGCCAGCTCGTCGATCAATTGAGTGATCCGGCGGAGTTCCTCCGGAATCTCGCCGCGCTGCACGATCACCCCGAGGCGGAGAGCGCGCACCTGCTGGAGTTCAAGGATGGGCGTCGGCTCGAGCAGTACTCGATCGGGCGCTACCTGGACGACGAGCCGGTGCGGGTGTGGAGCTTCCGCGACGTTACCGCGCGCCTGGCGGCCGAAGAGGCGCTGCGCGATTCCGAGATGCGTTACCGGCTTCTCTTCGAGCAGAACGCGGCCGGCGTCTGCCTGATGACGATCACCGGCCGGATCATCAACTGCAACATCACATTCGCCGAGACCGCCGGCGTTCCGGTGGACGAGATGAAGAACCGCGAGCTGCGCGAGCTGTGCGACCGTCCCGCGGCGCTCGAAGAGATGCGGCGCCAGCTCGAGGCGACGCCGACGGTCCGCGGTCTGGAGATCGCGTTGCGAAAGCCCGACGGCGAGCGCATCTTCCTTCTTGCGAACGTCTCGCTGCTGGGCCGCGGCGAACACGCGCTCGTACACATGACCGCGGTCGACATCACCGACCGCAAGCGCGTGCAGGAACAGACCGAGTTCCAGGCCTATCACGACGCCTTGACGCAGCTTCCGAACCGGCGCCTGTTCGTGGAACGGCTGGGCATGAGCCTCCTGGCGGCGAAACGTGCCCGGACCAGCGTCGGAGTGCTCTTCATGGACCTCGACCGCTTCAAGGCCATCAACGACACGCTCGGACACGACGTGGCCGACGTGCTGCTGATCGAGGTCGCCGAACGCCTGCGGAGCTGCGTGCGGCAGACGGACACGGTCGCCCGCCATGGCGGCGACGAATTCACCGTCATCCTCCCTGATCTCCATCAACCGGAAGACGCCGCGCAGGTCGCTGAGAAGATCCTGGAGCGCATCGCCGAGCCGGTCATCGCCGGCCCCTCGTCGATCGAGATCTCCGTCAGCATCGGCATCTCCGTCTATCCCTACGACGGCACCGACATCGAGACCTTGCTCCGCAATGCCGACGACGCGATGTACCGCGCCAAACAAGCGGGGCGCAACAACTATCAGCTCTGCACCGAGCAGATGAAGACGCGCGCCATGGAGCGCTCGTCGATGCAGTCACGTCTGCGCAAGGCGATGGATGAAGGCCAACTGGTCCTCGCCTATCGGCCCCAGGTCCTGCTCGCCACCGGAAGCATCGTCGGCGCGGAAGCGGTCCTCCGCTGGAACGACCCGGAGCGCGGCACGATCGAGGCCCACGACTTCATTCCGCTCGCCGAGGAAACCCGCCTCATCGTCCCCCTCGGCGAGTGGGTGCTCCGCTCGGCATGCCGCCAGCTCCGCGAGTGGTCCGATGCCGGATTGCGCCTCCGCATGGGCGTGAACATCTCGTCGCGGCAGTTCCAGCAGCGGGATCTGGTCGGCACCGTGCGTCGGTCCATCACGGATGCGGCCATCGATCCACGATTGCTGGAGCTCGAAATCGGCGAGGCCGCCGTGATGCACGACATCGACCTCAGCGTCGATCTCCTCCGGCCCCTTCGCGATGCCGGCGTGTCGGTCGCCATCGACCGCTTCGGCAGCTCCTATTCCTCGCTCGGCTCCCTGCGGATGCTGCCCATCAATGCCGTGAAGCTCGATCGCTGCCTGTTGGAAAACGTGCCCGGCTCCGAAGCCGAATCGCTGATCGTCGCCGCAGTCATTGCCGTGAGCGGCAGCCTCGGACTCCGCGTCACCGCCGACGGCGCCGACACCCGCGAACAGGTGGAATTCCTCGAGGCCCACCGATGCCACGAGGCCCAGGGACTCTATTTCAGCGCGCCCGTCGATGCCGCGAAATTCAGACGCCTCATCTCGAAGCAACGGAAATCGAACTCCACCGCCGATGCCATCGGGCATTGAGCGCAGTCGTGGAGCGAAAGTTCCATTTCGGAACTTGCTCCTTCGCGAAATCCGGCATGCTGAGGCCAATCCGGGTTCTACCGGGTCGACTACGTTCTCGGAGTCCTGCTCTTCGGCGCAGTCGCCGGCGCGGAGTTCGGACGCCGGACGCCAGCGATCGCGCCCGCTCGACTGGCCGCCGGCTTCTACGTCCTCAGCGCCGTGGGTGTCATGCTCGGCGCCGCGACCTTCTTTGGCCTGGCCGTGCTCCCGGCCACGGCGACCTGGAGCCGGGCAGGAAATATCATCGGCGATGGCGGCAACCTGCTGCTCGGCGCGTTATTCGGAGCCGCGCTGGGACGCACCCGGAGGCTCGACCTGCTGCGCGAACCCGCCGTCTTCGACGGTCTCTGTCTCATGACCGCATACATCTTCGTGACGGCCGGCTTCGTCAAAGCGCTCTTCATGCAGGGCATGAGCGACTTCTTCACGCAGTCGGGTTACTCCCTCGGATTTCTGAAATTCATCATGACGACCGAAGTTCTGGGAGGCGCGGCTCTCCTGATCCCCCCGGTGGCCCTCGCCGCCGCTGCGGGCCTCTCGATCGACATGTTCGGAGCGGTGTACACGCACCTCCATAATGGCGATCCGCTGAACGACAGCACCGGAGCCATCGCCATGTTGATCCGTCTCGCGGCAATCGGACTCGTGTGGGCCATCGGACGCAGTGTTCCGGTTCGTCCTGCATCACCGCGAAGGCGCATGGCGGCCGTCGCGGTCACGGCCACGCTCTGCGTGATCGCCGCGGTCGCCGGAGGCACGATGATGCGACACCTCCGCTGAGCGCCGAAGACGCTGCTCAGCCGCCAAGGATCTCGTCCGGAAGACGTCCGCGAGTCAGCTCGAGCACTCCTCCTTCGACCACGAGCGCCGACGACGTGCCCATCGCCACCCGTTTCCCCTCCGCATTGTCGATGTTGCACGAGGTCACGCGCAGGCGCTTTCCGCGATGGCTCACCGACGCGCGGATCGTCATGTTCCCGGAGTGGATCGGGACCGGCCTGGTGAACCGGATGTGCATGTCGAGCGTGGCGAACACGTCGCCGGCACCGAGTGTCGAATAGACCGCCGCGCCCATGGTGAATTCCGCGGCCCATGCCAGGAGTCCTCCGTACATCGCGGGGCCGCCGTTGGAGAACCAGGCGACGGACGGCAGCACGGCGGTGACCTCGCCCTCGCGCACGTCTGTCGCGCGATAGCCGGTGAGCCGCCACACGGGAAAGATCTTCTCGCCCGAAACCGTCCGCTGCTGGAGCTCGATCGGATTCGCGTTCAGCACCTCGTCGCGAGTGAAATAGCCCTCTTCCGGCGCGGGTCGCAGATAGGGATCGTCCGGCTCGCCCGGCCCGAGGTCCGGAGCAGCGTAGTTTGCGCGGAGGTCCACCGGCACGTCGAAGATCAGGCAGCGCGTGCTGCCGAACGCCAGCATGCGGCCATCCTGATCGGTGATCTGAATGGTCGACAATCCGACCTGGTTCCCAGCGTGAATCGTCTCGGCCCGGCCGACGATGTTCGACGTCTTCCGGCTCATCGGCCGCACGAACGACATGCTGAGCTCCGATGTCGTCACCGCCTTTGCCGCGGGGAGCGTGGTCCAGACCGCACAGGCGAGGGGCGCGTCGGCGAAGAGCGCATACAACCCACCCCAGTACAGCCCGAAGCCGTCCTCCAGCCATCGCGTCACCGGCATGCTGAAGGTGGCCTTGCCGAACCCCGCCTCGGTCGGCCG
>DATFUW010000404.1:0-3250 GCA_035260605.1 Thermoanaerobaculia bacterium
GCGAGGTTCACCATGTAGAAGAAGACCTTCTGGCCGCCGTTGTACTTTCCTTCCCCCTCGCTCGGGCCGGTTTCCCAGCGCATGTACGAAAGCAGCTTCGGGCCGAACCATCCTTTCTCGCCCGGCTCGAACTTCATGTCGCCCAGCCAGTGGAAGAACTGGAAGACGGAGGCCACGAAGAAGGCGACGCCGGCCCATGGATGGATGACGCGGGCCACGTCGAGTCCTCCCATCAGGGCGGCCATCCATCCAAAGATGGGCGTCCAGATCGGCATGCCGCTGAACAGCGCCACGAAAAACGTGAGGGCGACCGACCAGTGGATCAGCCTGGTGGCGCGGCGGTGACGGACGATCTCGTCTCCGACGACGATGTTGTCGTGCGCGCGCGCCTGAACGATGGCCCGGTCGGCAACTTCATGAATGACGGTGCTCATGATCGCCTCCTCCTACGCCGCACGATCGCCGGCATCGCTGTCGGGCGGTTCCTTCGGGCCGTACTTCGTGTAGTGCATGAACGATCCGATGATCGCGCCGAAAGCCGCGAGCACGCCGATGGGACGGATGAACGATTTCCACACGCGCACGAGCACCGGCACGTTGGGATCGGCCGGCAGCCCGTACAACTGCGGATTTCCGAGCGGCAGGACGGTGACGACACTCGTCCCGCCCACACCCTGCGGATCGTAGAGCAGGGCGTCCTTGAAGCCGTTGGCCTTCAACTGCTCGACACGATGGTTGCCGAGCGCCACCATGTCGTCCTTCGTCCCGAAATTGAGGCAGCCGGTCGGACACGCCTTGACACAGGCCGGCTCGAGACCGACTTCGACGCGGTCGACGCACAGCGTGCATTTGGCCATCTTGCCGCTCGCTTCCTGGAACTTCGGAACGTCGAACGGGCAGCCGGTGGCGCAGTAGCCACAACCGATGCACTTGCTGGCGTCGACGTCGACGATCCCGTTCGCGTACTGCACGATCGCGCCCGGTGCCGGACACGCCGCGAGGCATCCCGGCTCCGCGCAGTGCATGCACTGGTCCTTGCGCATCAGCCAGGCCATCTCACCGTCGCCGGTGCTGTGTTCCTGGAAGCGGATCAGGTTCCAGTACTGCGCATGCAGGCCTGGTAACGTCTGATACGTGCCGGTCTGCTCGGTCGGAACGATCGGCAGGTCGTTCCACTCCTGGCAGGCCACTTCGCAGGCCTTGCAGCCGATGCACGTGCTGGCGTCGATGTACTTGGCAACCGTGGCGGTCGTGCGGATTCCGGTGCGGCTCCCCCAGACCGAGGCGGAGGCGCGTTTGATATCGAGTGCTTGTTCGCTCATCGTCGCCTCCTCACGCCTTCTCCAGTTTGACCAGGAAGGTCTTGTACTCGGGAGTCCAGGTGTTGGGATCCATCGCCGACGGGGTCAGGAAGTTGGCGAGCGGGCCGGTGTGCCCCTCCTCCCCTTCATACCCCCAGTGCAGCGGGAACCCGATCTGCCACACCGCTTGTCCGTTGATGGTCATGGGGCGAAGGCGCTTGGTGACCATGGCCACGCCTTCGAGCGATCCGCGCGCCGAGGTCACGCGCGCGCGGCCTCCGTTCACGATTCCTTTCTGTTTGGCCAGATCCTCGGGGATCTCGATGAAGAACCCCGGCTGAACCATGTTCAGACGTGCGATGTTTTTGGTCCAGTAGTGATACATCTCGGTGAGGCGGTACGTCATGCAGACGATCGGGTAGTCCTTGGCAGAGCCGTAGACGTCCTTGTCGGACTTGAATTTCTTCGTCGCCGGATTCGACGTCACTTTCGGATGCAGGACGTTCTCGACCGGCGCCTCGACCGCCTCGTAGTGTTCTGGGAATGGACCGTCATTGAGCGGAGCGAAGAGCTTCCCGACGCCTTCGGGAAGCATGATGAATGCGCCGAACGTCCCCGGAGGGGCATCGGGCTTCATGTCCGGCACGTCGCCGACCCACTTCTCGCCGTTCCACTTGATCCCGACGCGCGTCGGATCCCACGGCTTTCCTTCGGCGTCCGCCGAGGCGCGGTTGTACATGACGCGCCGGTTCGCCGGCCAGGAGAATCCCCAGTTGTGGTACATCCCGAGGCCGTTCGGATCATCGACCGGAACGCGGCGCTGCGCCAGATTTCCGGCCTCGGTGTAGACGCCCGACATCAGCCAGTTGCCGACCATGGTCGTGCCGTCGTCCTGCAACTGCGCAAAGCCATCGAGCTGCTGGCCAGCGGCCTTGATCAGCTTGGTCTTGTCCTTCGGATCGTGAATGTCGGCCAGTGCCTTGCCGTTGAGCTCCTTCAGGACTTCGGACAGATCGGGAGCGACCGGATTCGTATAGGCCCAGTCGACGTTCAGGATCGCTTCGGGTAGCGGGCCCCCTTCCTTCCGGTAGAGGTCGCGGACCGCGAGGAAGATGCGCGCCAGAATCTCCTGGTCGGTCTTCGCCTGTCCGGGAGGATCGAGCGCCTTCCACTTCCACTGAATCCAGCGCGCGGAGTTCGTGAAGCTGCCGTCCTTCTCCGCGAAGTTCGATGCGGGAAGCTGGAACACTTCGGTCTCGATCTTTCCCGAATCGGGTCCGCCGTATTCCTTCGGCGCCTTCCAGAACGTAGCCGTCTCGATCTGATGGTTCTCCACGACGACGAGCCATTTCAGTTTGGCGAGCGCGGCGATCATCTTCGGCGAGTTCGGGCCGATGCCGACCGGATTCATGCCGAAGGTGATGAACCCTTCCGGTCCCGTTTCCTGCCCGCCGGCGCGCATCGAGTTGCCGCGGTACATGTCGTCGAAGATGAACATCCAGGAGTAATTGCCGTCGATCTTCGGCAGCCACTGGTAGCCGAAGTCGTTCTCCTTCGTGCCGGCTTTTCCGTACAACGCTTTCAGGGTGGACACCATGAACTTCGAGTAGTTCTGCCAGTAGTTCATGGAGGGCCCGGAGGCCTTCGGCGTGTTCGCCTCGTTGTATTCCTTGAGGGTGTGCCACTGGGCCTGCGGGGTCTTGATGTACCCGGGAAGGATGTCGAAGACGCCGGCGGTGTCGGTGGCCCCCTGAATGTTCGAATGGCCGCGCAGCGCATTGACGCCGCCGCCCGGCCGCCCGACGTTTCCGAGCAGCAGTTGCAGCATCGCGGCGGTGCGGATCATCTGCACGCCGACCGAGTGCTGCGTCCAGCCGAGGGCGTACATCATCGTCCCGACGCGCGCCGCGTTTCCGGTCGAGGTGACGACCTCGGCCACCCTGAGGAAG
>DATFUW010000405.1:0-2365 GCA_035260605.1 Thermoanaerobaculia bacterium
GACCGCGACCGACAGGCGGTGCTCCGGATGATCTGCGATCTCGCTGCGCACTTCGAGGCGGAGATCGTCGCTGAAGGCGTCGAAAACGAAGCGGTCGTGGAGACGCTGACCGAAACCGGCATCACGCTCATGCAGGGCTACCTCTTCGGACGGCCACTCAGCGCCGCCGATGCAGCGGCGCTGGTGCACGCGGCGGCGTGAAGCGGCTCACGCACAGACCGTAGCCGCCAGGGACGCGCATTCCTTCACTCGTCGACCAGCGGCGCAGCCGCACTCCGAGCATCAGCGGATCCCGCGGCCGAGGACTTTCGCATCGGCAGCCGGCGGCCGGCTCCACGATCCGGCCGAATCGAACCGGCTTTCCGTCACGGCGTCGATGCCCCCGCTCTGTCGCTCCCGCTCGATCACCCGCCGCATCTCCATGATCTTGTGAAACAGAATTCCGAAGAGCCAGGTGCGCACGTGCGACCTCCGCCTCGAACGTGCCGGCCTTCTTCGAGAAACGTGACGAACGTCGCGTGGGCGATGTCTTCCGCTTCCTCGTGAACGACGGCCTCGAGTGCCAGCGGTTCGCCGGCGCGGATCCGCTCGGCCGGCGCCGAATCGTTCAGGATGGCGCTCACCGCCGCCATCATAGGCGGATCAGAGACGGTAGGTTTCCCGCGACGGTTTCAGCGGGCGCAGCATCCAGTAGGGGCGGCGCGTGCCATCGGGCGAAAACTTCGAGGCCGGCCGCGTTCCGGCCATCCATTCCCGATAGGCCTGGCGCGATTTCGCCACATCGACCGCGATGTCGCCGTAGTGGTCGCCGCGCTCCGCCTTGCGGATGCGGACCGCCTGATGCCAGCAGTGCATGCCGGAGATCGGATCGGGCTGCACGGCAAAGGTGAGGTTCTGATGCACGCCGGCATCGCTCCACCAGATCCGTTTCGTGTCGGGATCGCTGGAGGCGTACGGTTCGACGCCGCGCACGCGCCGCAGCGTCCACGCGCTGCCGTTCCGGTCGATGTCCACCGTGGCCATCATCTGGCGCTGCCCCTCGCCCCCGCTCTTCCACCGTCCCATGTGATGGCTGCAGGCGACGACGCCTGGACGGATCCCTTCCGTGACCCAGGCTTTGACCACGAAGTGCCCGATGCGCGTCTCGACGCGCACCAGCTCTCCCGTCCGGGTGCCGATCCGCTTCGCGTCCTCGGGATGGATCCACAGTGGATTCGTGTGGGCGATCTCATCGAGCCATTTCGAGTTCGCGCTCCGCGTGTGGATCTGCACCGGGAGGCGGAACGTGGGGATCAGGGGCATCTCGCCCGGCTTCAGATTCTCGGGATGGACGTGGCTGCGCGCGTACCCGGGGAGGGCCATCTCCGGCCAGCCCCAGCGGGCCAGCGTCGTCGAATAGAACTCCAGCCGTCCGCTCGGCGTGGGAAAGCCGCGCCGCACGACACCGTCGACCATCACCCCGGCGAAGCGGCGGCCGTCGGAATCGGGATCGGGCGATGGAACAGGAACGATGTTCGGCTGATCGGGTTTCGGCGACGCGGTATAGACCCGACCGTACGCGTCGACGTGCATCTCGGCCAGCTCGCTCTTCGGCACCGGCTCCTCGTGCAGCGCGCCGACGTTCCGCTTCACCTCGTAGGCGCCGACACGCCGCATGTAGTCGAGCGGCGTCAGCCCTTCGGCGGCGGCTTTCTCCGGCAGCCCGGGGACGGAGTGCTCGAAGATGTGGCCGTAGTACTCGTCGACCGTGAGCTTCGAGCCGGGCTCGCGTTTCGATTCGAAGAACCGGCGGATGCCGAGCCGTCCGTCGGGATCGATGCGCCACGAGAGCTCGATCCAGAACTCGTTCTCTTCCCACACCTCGCCGGGATTGACCTCACGCGTGTCGTGGACGGGGCTGCCGAGACGCTCCTTCGCGGCCCGCAGCACCGGCTGACGGAATCCGAGCCATTGCGAGTCGTGCGTCTCGTAGGAATGGATGTCGTGCCGTTCCGAGCCGACTCCCACCGGCAGCACGTAGTCGGCGAACGCGGCGGTCTCGCTCCAGGTCGGCGTCAGGGCGACGTGCAGCCCGAACTTCGATTCGTCGGTGAGCGCGTCGATCCACGAGAATCCGTCGGGGTTCGTCCACACCGGGTTGTAGACGCGGCTGAAGTAGACGTCGACCTTCCCGCGGCCGTCTTCGAGCAGATGCGGCAGGAGGAAGGACATCTCGTTGACCGCGAGCGGAAACTCGTCGGGCCAGGTCAGCTCGTTCCACTTCGGCGGATGCGGAGGCGTGTAGATGGGGCGAGGCACGAACTTGTTCCAGGCATTGGGGAACGTTCCCCCCTCCGTGCCGATCGAACCGGTGAGGGCATTGAGC
>DATFUW010000406.1:0-2514 GCA_035260605.1 Thermoanaerobaculia bacterium
GATGGCCCGCGCGCCATGCTGCTCGAGCAGCATGGCGCGCGGGCCATCGCCGAAGGCGCGCATTTCGTGGCGTATACAATGCCGCGCTGATGTGCGGCATCTACGGAATGATCGCCGAGAACGGCGCGGCGCTCCGATATCCCGAGGCCCTGGAGTGGATGGGAGCGGCGCTCCGTCACCGGGGACCCGACGGGCACGCGGTGCTCAGTCATCCCGACGCGCTGATCGGCACTGAGCGGCTGCGAATCATCGATCTGCACGAGCGTGCCGATCAGCCGTTCGCCGCGCCCGGGTCGCAGGTCTGGCTGGAGTGCAACGGCGAGATCTACAACGCCGCGGAGATCCGCGCGCGATACACGGATTATCCGTTCCGCTCGAATTCCGACGTCGAAACGATCCTCCCGCTGTACCTCGAGCGCGGAATCGATGCCATCGCCGAGCTCGACGGAATGTTCGGACTTGCGATCTGGGACCGCCGCACGCGCACGCTCGTGCTGGCGCGCGACCGCGCCGGCGAGAAGCCGCTCTTCTACGCGCGTGTCGGCCGCGAGATCCTCTTCGCCTCGGAGCTGCAGTGCATCCTCCGCTATCCCGAGGTGAGCCGCGAGCTCGATCCGATCGCCCTCGCCGAGTATTTGCGGCTCGGCTACGTCCCCGAGCCGCGCACCATGTTCCGGGCCATCCGGCGCGTCGAGGCGGGGACGTTGCTGCGCTTTACCGAGCGCGGAACCGAGACGGTGCGCTACTGGGACCCGGAGTCGTTTCCCATTCTCGAACGCAACCCGGGCGACGCCGTGCGCCAGTTGCGGGCCATGATGGAACGCGCGGTGGAGAAGCAGGTGATGTCCGACGTGCCGGTGGGCGTCTTCATCAGCGGCGGGCTCGATTCGTCGATCCTGGCAACGCTCGCGGCGCGGTTCATCGGCGTCGACAAGGTGCACACCTTCTCGGCGCAGTTCGCCGAGGAGTCCTACGACGAGAGCGATGTCGCGGCGCAGCTCGCACAGAAGATTCATACGCGCCACGTCCCGGTGCGGATCGACGATCAGACTCTCGGCGAAGCGCTGCGCGCCGTCGTCGACGGTGTGGCCGAGCCGATCGCCGATCCGGCGATCCTCCCGACGTTTCTCCTCGCGCGCGCCGCCCGCCAGCACGTGAAGGTAATCCTCAGCGGCGAAGGGGCCGACGAGCTCTTCGGCGGCTATCCGACGTACCTGGGGCACAAGCTCGCGCCGCTCTACGACGCGCTGCCGGTATTCGCGCGCCGCGGCCTGCAGGGTGCGATCCGGCGGATGCGGGCGTCGAGCCGCAAAATGACGCTCGAGTTCCTGCTCAAGAAGTTCGTCTCCAACGCGGAGAAACCGTGGATTGAACGCCATCTGGCGTGGTTCGGCACCGGCCTGTCGGACCAGATCTACTCCGGGACCGTGCCACAGATGCCCGAGCTGCCAGCCGTTCCGCAGGGTCGGGACGCGCTGACCGGTGCCATGCTCCTCGACTACCGCAGCTATCTGCGCGACAACCTCCTGGTGAAGGTCGACCGCGCCACGATGCTGTCTTCGGTCGAGGCGCGCGCCCCGTTTCTGGACCGCGACGTGACGCGCTTCGCGCTGTCGCTGCCGGCCGATCTTCGCGTGCGGCGGCTGACGACGAAGTGGGTGCTGAAGAAGGCCGCCGAAAGCTGGGTGCCACATGACGTCATCGGCCGCCGTAAGCGCGGCCTGAGCGTCCCCGTGGCGAGCTGGATCAATCATGCGCTGCGCGCGGAGACCGACCGCCTCCTCGATCCGCTCCGGCTGCGCGGAATCGTGAACGAGACCTACGTGGCGAACCTGCTGGCCGAGCACCGCTCCGGCCGCGCGAACCATGCGAAGCCGCTGTGGGCGGTGATCATGCTCCAGTACTGGATGGAGAAGTGGGCGTAGGGAACACGCAGAGCTTCCCTCGCGCTCGGAGCGATCAGTTCGGCACGTCGGAGACCGGATCGTGGACCACGAGCCGCCGGACGGCGCCGTCTTCGGACATCCGCAGGCGCTCGGTGATCTCGTCGTCGACGCCGCGAACGCAGAACCGGAGCAGGTTTCCGATGTCCGCGACCTCGAACGGTTTCCTCAGCACGCCGGCGACGACCCCCGGATCGACGCTGCGGAACCGCTGGTCGGCGTAAGCGCTGATGACCAGCACCATCGGTTTGGGCGGCGGCGGGGGATTGCGGCGCAGAGATTCGATGACCTCGAAGCCGCTGACACGCGGCATCATCAGATCGAGCAGAATGCAGGAGTAGCGGTTCCGTTGGATCTTTTCGATGGCCTCCGCACCGTCGGCCGCGCTGTCCGCTTCGAGGTGCTCACGCCGGATGATCGTGCAGAGCAACTGCCGGATGGCGTGGTCGTCATCGACCACCAGGATCTGCGGCTTTGGTGCGATTCGTTGCTTCGACATCACCCGAAGACTTTTGAAAAAGGCATGCCACTCGGGACGGGCTCAGCCGGCGCCTTGAATGGCCTTGGTGAG
>DATFUW010000407.1:0-4878 GCA_035260605.1 Thermoanaerobaculia bacterium
CACGCCGATCACGAGCAGAACTGCAGCACCTCAACGGTGCGGATGGTCGGCTCGAGCGGTGCGAACCTCTTCGCCACTGTCTCCGCGGGCATCTGCGCGCTCTGGGGTCCGCTGCATGGCGGCGCCAATCAGCAGGTCATCGAGATGCTGCAGGCCATCCGCGACAACGGCGGCGATCTGAAGTCGTTCGTCGAGAAGGCCAAGCAGAAGGACTCGGGCTTCAAGCTGATGGGCTTCGGCCACAGCGTCTACAAGAACTTCGATCCGCGGGCCACGATCCTCAAGCATGCCTGCGACGACGTGCTCCGCGAGCTCGGTCTCCGCGATCCGCTGCTCGACATCGCCAAGAAGCTGGAAGCGATCGCGCTCGAGGACCCGTATTTCGTCGAGCGGAAGCTCTATCCGAACGTCGACTTCTACAGCGGCATCATCTACCGCGCCATCGGCATTCCCACGAACATGTTCACCGTGATGTTCGCCCTCGGCCGCCTGCCGGGATGGCTGGCGCAGTGGAAAGAGCTGGTGGAAGACAAGGGAACGCGCATCAATCGTCCGCGGCAGGTCTACACCGGCGCAGCGAAGCGCGCATACGTTCCGATCTCGGCGCGCGGCAAGGAGCTCGTCCACGCCTGATTCGTTTCCGCATCGGTCTCGCGGTGGGCGCGCCATGCGCTCACCGCGAGGCATTCATCACGGAACCGGTCAGCGAAGCGCCGAGATGGGCCGCACTTCGATCGCCGCCTGCAGCGCCACTTCCCGCCCGTTGCGCACGATCTGAAACCGATGGCGGGTGTGGTCCCGCAACAGCAACGCCCGGAGCGCCGCCAGGTCCATCCGCGCGGCGGGCTCGCCGTCGACAGCCGCGATCACATCTCCCTTCCGGAAGCCCGCGGCGGCAGCGGGCGATCCCTCGCCGACTGACGTGACGGTGAAATGGTGGAGGTCGGGGCTGCCCGCCACGACTGTCATCCCGAACGATTTCCGCTCCTCGAACGGCCGAGTGGTCGACGGGCGGCTCCGGAGAATCATGACGCTCCGCCCGTAGTCGAGGATCACGTGACCGAAGCGGGAGACGATCGTCTCGCACAGATTCCCGTCGAATGCCGGGCTCGTGTACGCGCCGCCCTTCGCCGCGGACAGATTCACGAGCACGTGCGGGAATCGGACGCCGCCGATGGTCACCGCGTCGATGAGCCCGCGAACATTAACCGGGTTGAACGCGGCGACATCCGGCGCGGCGAACTTGTGCACCGTCCGCTGCCGGTCGCCGGCCCGTTCCAGCAGGTGGTGAGCGGCGATGAACGGCGTGGTGAAGGTGATCGTGTCGGCGGCGCCGAGGTCGAGGATGAACCACGTGGGAATCGCCTCGCCGCGCACATCGATATCCCCCGCGAGGTAGGGCTCTTCTCCCTGCATCACCAGCGGGACCACGCTGCCCTTTTCAGCGTGGCTGTCCCATGTTCGCGGATGCAGGATCACCCGCTCCGCCGCATAGTCCAAGTCCACGACGAAGCGGCTCAGAAAATCGAAGCCGAGGATGCCGCCGACCGGCATACCGTAGATCTCCTCGAGTCCGCGCAGCTCGAGCACCGCCGCGTGCTGGTCGTGGAGCTCGGCATCGCCCAATCGGTAGTGGACATGCTCGACGTACGATCCGCCGGCGGCTTCGCTGCCGCCGCCGACGGTCTTCAGGCCGCCGTACGGCGTCATGTGGAACTCGGCGAGGTGCGACCGGTTGATCACCGTGTATTCCGCTCCGGTATCGAGCAGAAACCAGATCGGACCGACGCCGTTCACGATCGTCGGAAGCATGATGTGCTTGTTGTCGAAGTTGAATGCCAGGCTCACCGAGCGGGCGCCATGCTGGAAAGACGCATCCTCGGGCCCGGGAGATGGCGGCGTCAGATCGACGTCGCCGCGCGGCAGGAAGTCGATCGAGCGGAGATGCACGATGCTCTTGTTCGGCCCCGTCGTCCACCTCTCCTCGAACGGGACCTTGATGCCGTCCACCGGACGCCAGTCGGCGAAGGTCACGGTCAGCGTCCCGTCGAACGACGGCATCTCGGCGCGCGCCGGCAGCCCGCTCGCCGGGTCGAAGACGAAACGGACATGTGATCCGTTGTTCACGTGGAAGTCGAGCGTGTCGTTGCCGATGGTCTTCGGCACGCCGGCCTCACCGCGGAGCGCCGCGAAGGTGTGGAGCAGTGCGGTATTGGCCTGGCGGCGGAGATCGCTGCCCGCCAGCTTCTCCACGAAGCCGTTCCAGTCGCGCCGCCATCCGTTCCGGCCGTCGAAGACGATCAGCGTCTGATCGTGGGCGTGTTCGATGTGTTCGCGCCGCTGGAGCTGCTCGGTCGCCCACTCCTCGCGCGTGCCCGGCATGCCGTCGTCATCGATGGCCTCGACGCGGTGTACGGCGTCGATCCGGGCGATGCGGCCGGCGCCGCCGACCGCCGCGGTCCAGCGCGCGAGCAGAGGGGGCTGCGCGGCACGGACGGAGAGCGCAGCAAAGAACGGGAGGAAAAGAAGGAGAAGCGAACGGCGGATCATCGCCCGAATCGTAGCGCAACCGGACGGGTGCTCTGGAGAGGCGCGCGACGCAAAATGGCCCCGGGAGCCTTTGCCACCCGGGGCCGTTCTCAGCGCGTTGGCATCCGCAAAGGGGCATCCGCGCCAAAATTTCGTCGCGGCAATCCATCGCATCACCGTGACCAGAACCGGCGCGTTGACATCTGCGATAGAGCGTCCACGCCGACTCTGTTGCCTCAGTGAGTCATCGCCTCACTGCTGCCCGTGCCCGGCGCGTTGGCATCCGCGATGCGGCGTCCGCGTCGGACTCGTTGCCTCGGCGACCGACCGCGTCGCCGTTGCCACGGCTTCAGCGCGTTGATATCTGCGATCGAGCATCCGCGCTGACTCCGTTGCCTCGGTGATCCATCGCCTCACCGCAGCCCGCCTCCGGCACGTTGACATCTGCGATAGCGCATTCGTGCGGGAACCGGTGTCCTGGTGATTCGTCGCCTCACCATGACCGCTTCGATTCGTTGTCATCCGCGACGCAGCGTTCGAATCGAAGTGGCCTCAAGATGGGTCCGTGGGTGCGATTGCGCAAGGCTTTTCGCTGTTACATTTTTCGAGGTTTTCCACAGTTCTCCACAGCCCCGATGCACAGCAGAATGTGCAACTTACGCGAAAACGCTGACGCCGCTTGTGCGCGCGCGTCCCGGTCACTGTGGAACGTTCGCAAGCGCGAGTACGATGGGCGGATGAAGCCGACCATTCGCAAGGCGCAACCGCGCGACACCGCGGCGCTCGGACGCCTCGGTGTCATGCTGATGGAGACGCACTACGCGTTCGACTCGCGGCGATTTCTCGCGCCGCGCGAGGGTGCGACGAGCGGCTACGCGTCATTTCTGGCGCGTGTTCTCGATTCCGACGACGACTGCGTGTTCGTGGCGGAGGCGGACGGAGCGATCGTCGGCTATGTCTTCGCGGCGCTCGAGCCGCTCTCGTGGAAGGAACTTCGCGGTCCAGCGGGATTCATCCACGACATCGCAGTCTCCGAGGAGGCGCGACGGGCGGGCATCGCCACGGAGCTGATGCAGGCGGCGATCGGATGGCTCCGCGAGCGCGGCGCACCGCGCGCGATCCTCTGGAGCGCTGCGGCCAACGAATCCGCGCAAGCGCTGTTTCGCCGGCTCGGATTCCGCGACACGATGGTGGAGATGACCCTCGAGCTCTGATTCGCCGCGCCGCCGCTACCGCGCAGCCGCCCGGCGCTGCTCCGCCACATCGATCGCCGTCCAGGCCATGGCCACGGCGGCATCGATGATGGCCTGGTCGGCTGCCGCGGTGATGCAATGCGCAGCGAACTCCGGCTGATGGTTCACCGCGGGAAGTGAATCGATCCCGATGAACGGATGGATCGACGGCACGGCCCGCGAGATGTTCCCCATGTCGGTCGACGCGGCGAAGCGGTCCGACTCCGGCGTTCGTCCGGGGAAGCGGCGTCCGAGCGCCTCGGCGTTCCGCCGGTAGAACTCCGCGATGCCCGGATCGTGCCGCACCTCGGCGTACGGTTTGTCTCCGCCCACCATCGTCACCGTCGACCCGCTGCCGATCGCCCCGGCCTCGAAACAGCGGACCACTTTCTCCCGCAGCCGCGCCAGGTCTTCCAGCACTTCGGAACGGATGATGTAGCGCGCGGACGTATGGGCCGGCACGATGTTCGGCGCGGCGCCTCCGTTCGTCACGATTCCATGAATGCGATCGGTCTGCAGGATGTGCTGCCGCAGCAGCCCGATCGCCGTCTGCGCGATCGTCAGCGCATCGGCGGCATTGATCCCCAGCTCCGGAAATGCCGAGGCATGCGCTTCCTTTCCGCTGTAGAGGACCTCGAACATCGATGCGGCGATCAGCTTCGGCGCAACGGCGTCGATCGGCGCAGGGTGCACCATCATGGCCATGTCCATGCCGTCGAATGCTCCCCGCTCGAGCAGACGGATCTTTCCGGAATCGTTGCCCCGCTCTTCGGCCGGCGTTCCGATGACGCTGATCGTCAGGCCGGCGTCATCGGCGACGCGCTTCAGCGCGATCCCCGCTCCGGCCGAGCTCGCTGCAATGATGTTGTGCCCGCAGGCGTGGCCGATCGCGGGGAGCGCGTCGTACTCGGCACAGATCGCCACGTGCAGCGGTCCGCTCCCGGCCCGGGCGATGAACGCCGTCGGTGTGTCGCAGACGCCGCGCTCGACCGCGAAGCCCTGCGCGTCGAGCATTGCGCCGATCCATGACGCGGCCCTCTCTTCTTCGAACGCCAGCTCCGGGTGCGCGTGGATCCGATGGCTCAGCGCCACCAGCTCGCCGCGCACTGCGGTGCAT
>DATFUW010000408.1:0-3262 GCA_035260605.1 Thermoanaerobaculia bacterium
CGCGCACGCGCCCGGTCGATCCCGCCGTGTGGGACAACTTCGCCAAGGGACTCTTCTACGTGCAGGGCGACTTCGGCGATCCGCAGGGCTACGTCCGGCTGAATCAGCGGCTGCAGGAGTGCGACCGCGCGCGCACCACCGGCGGCCGGCGCATCTATTACCTCGCGGTGCCGCCGTCGTTCTTCCCGGTGATCTCCGAACTCCTCGGCAAAGAGAAGATGGTCACCGATCCGGAGAGCGGCGGCCCCTTCACGCGCGTGATCATCGAGAAGCCGTTCGGGCACGACCTCGAGTCGGCGAGAGAGTTGAACCGCGTCGCCGTCAGCACCTTCCGCGAGCGCCAGGTCTTCCGCATCGATCACTACCTCGGCAAGGAGACGGTCCAGAACCTGCTGGTGCTGCGTTTCGCCAACGGCATCTTCGAGCCGTTCTGGAACCGGCAGTACATCGACCACGTGCAGCTCACGGTCGCGGAGTCGATCGGAGTGGAGAAGCGCGGCGGATACTTCGAGAGCGCGGGGATCACGCGCGACATCATCCAGAACCACATGCTGCAGCTCCTGTCGCTCACGGCGATGGAGCCGCCGGTGGCGTTCGAAGCCGATCCGGTGCGCGACGAAAAAGTGAAGGTCCTCCGTGCGCTTCGCGAGTTCCCGCGCGGGCACGAGGAAGAGAACGCGGTGCGGGGGCAATACACCGACGGGTCGGTGCTCGGCGAGAAGGCGATCGCTTACCGCAAGGAGCCCAGCGTCAGCCCGGAGTCGATGACCGAAACGTACGCGGCGATGAAGGTCTTCGTCGACAACTGGCGCTGGGCCGACGTCCCGTTCTATCTCCGCGCCGGCAAGCGCCTTCCGAAGCGCGTGACCGACATCTCCATCCACTTCCGGCCGGCCCCATATCCGATGTGGCGGAGGCTCCCGGGCGTCACGACGCAGCCGAACGTGCTGGCGATCCGCATCCAGCCGGACGAAGGGATCTCGCTCAAGTTCGATTCCAAGGTGCCGGGGCCGTCGGTGCGCACGGCACCGGTGACCATGGAGTTCCGCTACGCCACCTCGTTCGGGGCGGAGCCGCCGGAGGCGTACGAGCGCCTGCTGCTCGAGACGATGCTCGGCGACTCGACGCTTTTCGCGCGGCGCGACGAGGTTGAGACCGCGTGGGCGTGGCTCGATCCGCTGCTGAAGACGTGGGCCGGCGATGCGCGCGGCCCCGATTTCTACGCCGCGGGGACGTGGGGCCCGGAATCCGCGGACCGCCTCATCGAGCGCGACGGCCGTCGGTGGAGACGGCCGTGAGTTCGGCCCTCGATTCGGACGTGCGGGTCGATCCGACGGCGATCGAGAAGTCGCTCGCCGAGTTGTGGCGGAGCAACAAGGAGACGTCGGATGACGCACTGACCCGCGCCGCGCTCTGGAACGTCGTGGCGCACACAGCGACGACAGAAGCACAGACGCGCGCCAGCGAGACGCTGGGGCGGGCGAGCGCCACGGTTCCGCAACGGACGATCATCGTGCGGTCGAATCCGGCGGGGGAGCCGGAGATCGCCTCCTGGATCAGCGCCAACTGCCATCTCGTCGGCGGAGGAAAGCAGGTCTGCTCCGAAGAAATCGCCATCGTTGCCGGCGGCGACCGGATCCATCGCGTGCCGCCGCTGGTCAATGCCCTGCTCATCCCCGACATGCCGGTGGCCGTCTGGTGGCTCGGAGACCTGCCGAACGAACACGAGGAGTACGTCCTGTCGCTGCTCGATCCGGCCGACCGCCTGATCGTCGACTCCGTCCATTTCGATTCTCCCGCCGACCTGCTGCTCGTCAACCGCGTGGCGGAGAAGACGACGACCACGCCGGCCGATCTGAACTGGGTGCGGCTCGAGGAGTGGCGCGGGGCCACGGCGAGCATTTTCGATCCGCCGCACATGCGTTCGCGGCTGCAGACGATCCGGCGGATCCGTGTGGTGGCCGGGATTTCCGACGCCGCGCTGTTCGGCGAGTCGGTCGAGGCGCTCTTGTACGCCGCGTGGATCAGCGCGCAGCTCGGTCACGAGATCGATGCCATGGGACACGCCCAAGGAGCTCTCGGAGCGATCGAATACAGCCTCGAGCGGAGGCATCAGGAGGCCGGCGTCGGCGGCATCACCTTCGCGGAACTGCACTTCGAGGACGGCTCGTCCGCAAGCATCACGCGTGACCGGGAGCGCGGGATCCTGGTGACCAACGTCGACGGAGTCGTCTCCATGCCCGAGGCGGTCACGCGGGCCGTGGCCCAACGGCAGGACGAACTCATCGTGCGGCAGCTCAAACAGGCAAAAGGGGACCAGGTGCTGCTGAAGGTCCTGCCGGTAGCGTCCCGTCTTGCCAGGCGCATCGGCGGATGAACCTCCGCATCTTCGATACCGCCGACGATCTCGTCCGCTCCGCAGCGAGGACCCTCCGGCAGCGCATCGCTTCGGGCGCGCGATCGATCGCGCTCTCCGGCGGATCGACGCCCAAGCCGTTGTACGAGCTCCTCGGGGAGGATCTTCCCGCCGAACCGATTACCTGGGTCGTCGTCGACGAACGATACGTGCCGATCGACGACCCGCAATCGAACGCCGGGATGATCGAATCGACGCTGTTCGCGAAGGGGAAACCTGAAGGGCACCGTTTCCTCCGATTTCGCACGGAGCTGGGCGATCCCGTCCGGACCGCCGCGGAGTTCGAACGCGAATGGAAGTCGATCGGGCTCGTGCACCTGGATATCGTGCTCCTGGGGATGGGCGACGACGGGCATACGGCGTCGCTGTTCCCCGGCACCGATGTGCTGCAAGTGGAGGATCGGATCGCGGCCGCGGTGCACGTGGATCGCCTCGACTCGTGGCGGGTCACGCTGACGCGTCCGGTGCTGCGCGAGGCGGGGCTGCGGGTCGTGCTGGCTACGGGAGCGAGGAAGCGGCCGGTGCTCGAAGCGGTGCGCGCGGGTGCCGAGCTTCCGATCGCCAGGGTGACCGAGGGCCTGGAGACGTGGTGGTTCGTCGACCGGGAAGCGACGTAGGGGAGCTCTGCAGCCGGCCGGACAAAGCACTTTGCGCTAGTATGTGGGGTGTGCCCGACGCCTTCCGTGATCACGCCGTCGACAACCTCCGCTTCATCCGCGACGCCATGGAACGGGCCAGCGCGTTCACGTCGATTCCCGGCTGGGGAGGCGTGGCCATCGGTTTCACGGCGCTGGCCGCCGCGGGCATCAGCGAGCCGTTGACCGCGTGGGACGCGCGCCGGTGGCT
>DATFUW010000409.1:0-4835 GCA_035260605.1 Thermoanaerobaculia bacterium
CACCTCCTCGGCGCGCCGGGCGAGATCCTCTTCGCCGGCGGTGCGATTGCCTGCGCGGCGGACGGCGACGTCGTATTCCGTTCCGAAGCGCTGACGCAGCGCGGCCGAGCGGCTGCGTCGGGCTCCGACGGCGATGAGTCCGACGATCACCAGAATCACCACGGCGGCGATTGCAATCCAGATCCACAGCGGATAGGCATTCATGTCTTCCTCCGGTCGTAGGCTGTGTCGCAATTGACATGCCTTGCGGCATGATGCCGGGATGCAGGAAGACATCCGCTCGCTCCTCCTCCGCATCCTCGACGAGGCCTACGACAAGCGCGCCTGGCACGGCCCGAACCTGCGCGGATCGCTTCGCGGCGTCACGGCGGATCAGGCCGCCTGGCGCCCCGCTGCCGGCCGCCACACGATCTGGGACCTCGCGGTCCACTGCGCATACTGGAAATACGTCGTCCGGCGCCGGCTCACGCGGATGCGCCGGGGATCCTTTCCACGCGAGGGGAGTAATTGGTTCGCCACGCCGCCGCCGGAGGAGAGGCAATGGCGCGCCGACCTGGCGCTGCTGCGCGACGAGCACCACGCGTTGCGCGATGCCGTGGCGCGCGCGCCACGAGCCCGCCTCATGGAAACGCTCCGGCTGATCTACGGCGCGGCGGCGCACGACACCTACCACACCGGGCAAATTCAACTGATCAGGAAACTGACGCGCGACTCGGCTTAGATCGGCGGCCTGCGGTCCTCATCCTCGGGTCGCACTTCGCGTCCTCCGATCGAGGTCGTGGAGGGTCGTGGGGTCGGCGGAATTTCGCTCGCGGCGTTGATGGGCTGCGGCTGGTCGGTACGGTCGAGCTGGTCGGCCGGACGAACCGACATCCTCCGGCGCGTTCCGGTCGCGGCCAGTCCGATGATGAACAGGACGACCGCGGCCGCGATCGCAATCCAGAACCATTCTGTCCAAACCATGCGGGGTCTCCTTTCCCCTCGTGCATGCGCAAACGGCGTGCCGCGGTTTCGTTGTTCGCCGGAAGCGTGTCGAACCATGCAATGCCACGCATCGATCCGCGCCTGTACCAGATCACCGCACTGACGCTGCTGCTCGCCTGGGGTGTGTTCGCGCTCGACCTGCAGGGCGCGCTGAGCCGCGCAGCGGTCGTGATGGCCGCGGCGATCGCCGCACAGGCCGTCTGCTCGCGGCTCGCCGGGATCCGGTTCGATCCGCGCAGCGCGGCGATCTCCGGCCTCTCGCTGACCCTGCTGCTGCGCGCCGGCTCGATCATTCCCCTCCTGGCGGCCGCGGCGCTGGCCGTCGGCGGGAAGTTCGCGATCCGCTGGCGCGGCAAGCATCTGTTCAATCCGACGAACTTCGCCATCGTCGTGCTTCTGATGACCGGCGCGCCGGTGTGGGTTTCTCCGGGACAGTGGGGAAGCGTCGCCTTCTTCGGCTTCCTGGTCGTCTGCCTCGGCGGGCTCGTCGTGAACCGCGCCGCGCGCAGCGACGTGCCGCTGGCATTCATCGCCGCGTGGGCGGCGATCGTCATCGGCCGCTCGCTCTGGCTCGGTGAGCCGATGACGATCCCCCTGCACCGCCTTCAGAACGGCGCGCTGCTGATCTTCACCTTCTTCATGATTTCCGACCCGAAGACCACGCCCGACTCGCGCGCCGGACGCATCCTTTTCGCGGCGATCGTGGCTCTCGGCGCCGGGTTCGTGCAGTTCCATCTCTTCGGCACGAACGGCGTGCTCTGGTCGCTGTTTGCCGCCGCGCCGCTTGTTCCGCTTCTCGATGCCGTCTTTCCCGACACGCGATACGAATGGCCTCGGCCGATTCCACATGCCGAGGCGCGAAAAACCGTTGCAGAAGGAGGAGCTCCATGGCCCGCCGTTTCCTGATCTTCATCCTCTTCGCCGTGACCGCCGAAGCGCACGCCTTCTGCGGCTTCTATGTCGCCAAAGGCGATGCGAAGGTGTTCAATCGGGCCTCGCAGGTGGTGATGGTCCGCGATGGCGACCGCACCGTGCTGACCATGGCCAGCGACTTCCAGGGGGATCCGCGTGCATTCGCGGTCGTCATTCCCGTGCCGACGCCGATCACCCGCGCGCAGATCCACGTCGGCGACAAGGAGCTGATCGATCACATCGATGCCTACTCCTCGCCGCGGCTCGTCGAATACTTCGATCCCGATCCCTGCCACCTCGCCGTCGAGGAGCGCATCGCGCCGATGGCCGCGCAAAACGGCGTGAGCGGGGCGAAGGACGAGGCGCGGGCGCGAAGCCTCGGCGTGACCATCGAGGCGCGCTACACCGTCGGCGAATACGACATCCTGATCCTCTCCGCCGCCCAGAGCGACGGCCTGGCGACGTGGCTTCGCGAGAACGGATACACGATGCCGCCGGGAGCCACGGCCGTTCTCGGCAGCTACATCCGCCAGAACATGAAGTTCTTCGTGGCCCGCGTCAATCTGACCGAGCAGGCGCGGCTCGGCGACCGCTATCTGCGCCCGCTGCAGGTCGCCTACGAGTCTCCGAAGTTCATGCTCCCGATCCGCCTCGGCACCGTCAACGCCGCCGGTCCGCAGGAACTCTTCATCTACGCCATCACCCGCCACGGACGCGTGGAGACGACGAACTACCGGACCGTGCGGCTGCCCGGCGACGTCGACGTGCCGCTCTACATCCGCGACGACTTCGCGCCGTTCTACAAGGCCGTATTCAATGAGCAGGTCCGCAGGGAAGACATGAGCGCCGTCTTCACCGAATACGCCTGGGACATGAACTGGTGCGATCCCTGCGCCGCCGCTCCGTTGTCACACGACGAGCTGCGCAAGCTCGGCGTCTTCTGGCTCGAAGGGCGGGACAATGGCGGCGCCGCGGAGGCCTTCCTCACACGGCTCCACGTGCGCTACGACCGCGCGCACTTTCCGGAGGATCTCGTGTTTCAGGAGACCGCCGACCGGCAGAACTTCCAGGCGCGCTACATCCTCCATCACCCGTGGAATTCGACCTCCACGTGCGACGCCGTCGCGGCCTATCGCCGGTCGCTCCGTGAACGCCAGGAGCGCGAGGCGCAGAACGTGGCCACGCTCACCGGATGGACCATCGACGAGGTGCGCCGGCGCATGCACCTCGAGCCGCGCGAGAAGCCATGGTGGGAACGTCTGTGGAACTGAGGAGCGCCGGCCTACTGAAAGAAGCTGCCGATGACCACGATGGCCAGCAGCACGATCGCCAATGCGAGCGGAAAGAAGAGGACGAAGAGCGTCAGGCCGGCGGCAACGCGGCGCTTGCGCTTGTTCTGCTCGAGATCGACCGTGAGCTCGTTGAAGTACTCCGCTTCCGGATCTTCGAAGCGCGCCAGCGCCTCCTTCGCTTCGTCCCAGGCGACCGTCGGAACGAGGAGGACCGCGGTCTGGCCGGGGACGAGCGCCGCCTCGTTCGCGGTCAGTTGCATGCCGCCGGCGAACTCCCAGCGGCGGTGCGTGGCGATGCCGAGGTCCTCCAGTACGGCTCCGGCGAGCTCGACCGAGGAGAGATCACCGCGGAAGACTTCTTTCAATCCGGCTTCGCTCACAGAGAAAGGATAACGTGATAGCGTTGCGCCGCATTGCGAAAGCCGGATCTGACGTTCCCGGAGCTGATGTTCGCCATCGGCACGCGCGCCATCCTCGGCGCGGGGATCGGCCTGCTGCTCTCCCTGAAACTCGATCCGGGCCAGCGGAAAATTCTGGGCCTGGCGTTCGTGATCATCGGGGCCGTGACGACGGTCCCCGCCGCGACGGCGATTACGCGCGCGCTGCGCGATCAGCGCGACGCGCAGCACGCGGAATAGCGCGCCCGACGTCTCACCGCCGCCCGCCCGCGAGCTTCACGGACTCGGGGCTTGCGCGCAGACGGAGCATCGCGGCGATCCCCAGGAACGGCCCGGGGGCGAGCGCGGCGAACGTCCATTCCCATCCCACCGCGTGCTGCAGCACCGGGACGACATCGATCGACACGGTGGTGATCAGGAACCCGATGCAGGTCTGAAGCGTCAGCACCGTCCCGATGTAACGCGGGTCTCCCAGCTCGGTCACCGAGGCCGAGAATTGCGCGGAGTCGGCAACGACGCTCGCTCCCCAGATCACGGCGATGACCAGCAGGGCCCACTCGGAGCGGCCGTAGAGGAAGCCGACGGCGATGCAGCAGATGCCGCTGATGGCCATGGCTGCCGAGGCGACGACGGTGCGGCCGATGCGGTCGGCGAGCAGACCGGCAGCGACGCAACCCACGGCGCCGCTGCCGATCACGGCGAACGACGCCGCTTCGGCCAGCGCCGGCCGCCCGCCGGTCGCGGCGATGCTGGCGCGGATCATCACCGGCGCCCACGTCCACATGGCGTACAGCTCCCACATGTGTCCGAAGTATGCGAAGTTCGCCAGACGCACGCCGCGGTTCGCATACGCGCTGACGGCCTGCCGGATGTCGAACGGCTGATTGGGAAGGGCATACGGCCCGTCGTGCAGCAGCAGCACGACGATGCCGCCTGCGACGGCGAAGACCGAAACCCAGGTGACGTTCACGCGCCAGCTCGACGACCCGACCGCATTCACGAGATAGGGAGAGGCCTTCCCGAGCGTCAGCGCGCCGACCAGTACGCCGAGCGCGAAGCCGCGGCCGGTGCGAAACCAGGTGGCTATGATCTTCATCCCCGGCGGATAGACGCCGGCCAGAAACATCCCGGTGGCGAAGCGCAGCGCGATCGCCGGTCCCGCCGAGTGGACCGACCAGGCGAGGACAGCGTTGACCGCCGCGCCGGCGAACGCGCAGAGTGCGAACAGATACCGCGCGCGGATCACGTC
>DATFUW010000410.1:0-2798 GCA_035260605.1 Thermoanaerobaculia bacterium
CGATCCCGGGGATGGCGACGCGTCTGCCGCGCTGCATCGCCGCGTAGCCGAAGCGCGCCACTTCGGCCGAACTCATCGGGCTGGTGAGATGGAACAGCCGCGAGCCCTCGAGACCGGCGCGCGCGGCGAACCCCGTGGCCGTCGGACCGGGGCAGAGCGCCGTCACCGTTACTCCCGTCCCACGCAGCTCGTCGGCCAGCGCCTCGGAGAACGAGAGGACGTACGCCTTGGTCGCATAGTAGACGGCCATCAGCGGCCCGGGTTGAAAAGCGGCGGTCGAGGCGAGATTGACGATCGCGCCGCGCTGCCGCTCGATCATCGGCCGCAGAAAGAGCTTCGTCAGTGCGGTCAGTGCGCCGACGTTGACCTGGATCATCTCCAGCTCCTGCTCGAGCGGAAGCTCGGCGAACGCGCCGCCGAGGCCGAAGCCGGCATTGTTGACCAGTACGTCGACCGCTCCGGCGCTCTCGAAAATGCGGCGGGGCGCACCAGGATCGGCGAGGTCCGCAGCGATCGCCGTCGCCGCTCCCAGCTCGCGGGTCAGCTCGCGCAACTGCGCTTCCCCCCGTGCGACGAGCGTCACGTGGAATCCGCCGCGGCGAAGCTCCCGCGCGAACTCCATTCCGATTCCCCGCGATGCGCCGGTGACCAGCGCCAGTTTCCCGTCCGACTCGGCCATCTCAGAGATCCTCCAGCACCTGCGGATACCGCCAGCGCGCCTCGCGGAGCTCCTCGTCGAGGACGTCGCGGTCCGGCGCGTCCGGAAGCTCGGGGACGGTCCAGTTGGCCATCCACATCGGGTTCACGTACGGCAGAACGACGAGGAAATCGACGCGGCAGGCGAGGCCGCGCGCTTCGAAGCGCGCGTTGAGCCAGGCGATGACGTCCTTCGACGTGGGAATCGTTCCCGGATCGGATTCACGGTCGCTCACGACTCGGCGCTTTCGATCCCGTATTCCTTCATCTTCGCGGCGAGGGTCCGGGGAGCGATGCCGAGGAGCTCGGCGGCTTCGTTGCGTGAGCGCGCGCGGCGCAGGGCGTCCTCGATTTTGAGCTTCTCGACGCCGCGCAGGGCCCGGTCGGCGGCTTCGGACAGCGTCCCGGAGAGGTCGAGCGCTTCGCGCAGCAGATCGGCGCCGGAGCCGCCGCCGAGGTTGAGATCGGCCGGCTCGATGCGGCAATCATTGCAGAGAATGGCCGCGCGTTCGATGCAGTTCTCCAGCTCGCGGATGTTCCCCGGCCAGTCGTACTGGCGCAGTGCGGCGCGCGCCTCGGGACTGATCGTCAGCGTCCGTTTCTTCAGTTCGCGCGCGAACTTCTGCAGGAAGAAGTCGACGAGCGCGTCGATGTCCTCGCGCCGTGCGCGCAGTGGCGGCACGGTCACCGGGAAGACATTGATGCGGAAGAAGAGGTCCTCGCGAAACCTCCCCTGCTTCACCTCCTCGGTCAGGTTCCGGTTCGTGGCACAGACCACGCGGACGTCGACCTCGACCGAGCCGGCCGCTCCGATGCGCTCGAACCGGCGCTCCTGCAGCACGCGCAGGACCTTCGACTGGACGGACAGTCCGAGTTCGCCGATCTCGTCGAGGAAGATCGTCCCGCCGTCTGCGAGCTCGAAGCGGCCGAGCTGGCGTCCTGTCGCGCCGGTGAACGATCCCTTCTCGTGCCCGAACAGCTCGTTCTCGATCAGCGTCTCCGGAATCGCAGCACAGTTGATCGGCACGAAGGGGCGGGCGGCGCGCGGCGAGAGCTGATGGATGGCGCGGGCGAACAGCTCCTTGCCGGTCCCCGATTCTCCCTGCAGGAGCACGCTGGAGGCGGTCGGCGCGACTTTCTGAATGGCGCGCGAGATCTCGACGATCCCCGGCGAATCGCCGACGATGGCCGGCAGCCCGTGGCCGCGCTGGAACTCCTCTTTCAGCAGCAGGTTCTCGAAACGCAGTTCCCGGAACTCGCGGCAACGGCGGAGGAGCAGCAGCAAATGATCGACGTCGACCGGCTTCTGCACGAAGTCGAAGGCGCCGAGCTTCATGGCCTCGACCGCGTCCTCGATCGTGCCGAACGCCGTCATGACGATGACCGGGCAGTCGGGATCGCTCTCTTTGACCTGGCGCAGCACGGCGATGCCGTCGGCTCCCGGCAGCCGAAGGTCGGTGAGCACCGCGAAGTAGCGCTTCCCCTCGGCGAGGCGCCGCATGGCCTCCGAGCCGTTCGCCGCGATGTCGGCCTCCATCCCCTCGGGCTGCACGCTCTCGCGCAGCATCAGCGCGAGCGACTCCTTGTCCTCGACGATGAGCAGGCGGTTCATAGTCCGAAGTAGGAACGGATCCTGGAGATCAACGTCAGCTCCTCTTCCTCGCGCGACGCGCCGCGGATCGACTCCAGGTGCTCCTTGCGCTGCATGATCTGGCGCGAGATCGCGTGGGCGAGATCGGGATGTCCGTTGAGGATCGGCTGCAGCGAGTCCTTTCCGATCTCCAGCGCCACGACGTCGGTCATGGTCACGATGTCGGCGGCCCGCATCTCGCCGGTCAGCAGCGCCATCTCGCCGAAGACGCCGCCCGCGGCGATCTGCGCCACCTGATGCCATCCGGTCAGCGAATCGTCCGGGAGGCGGACGGCCACGTTTCCGGAATGAACGACGAACATCGACTCGCCCGGCGTGCCGTGACGCAGAATGGCCTCGCCGCGCGAATAGAAGTGCACGCGGGCCGCGGCCGCGAGGGTCTGCAGCGCCGAATCGGAGAGCGGCTCGAGAACGTCGACGGAGCGCAGGTGCGCGAAGACCTCCTCCGGCG
>DATFUW010000411.1:0-4120 GCA_035260605.1 Thermoanaerobaculia bacterium
TCCCATGGTACGGCGACGACTGGAACAGCGGCGGGGCGACTGCGAATGTGTCGTACGAATCGGCGATGCAGCTCGCGCGGGCGAACGGAGCGGAGATCGGCCGCGATCCGAACGGCGAGGCGACGTTCACCTACGGAAGCCACACCGTATTTTTTCAGGACGCCACGAGCTTCGCGCGGAAGGTCGGCATGCTCCGGCAGAGGCATCCGTCGATCGGCGGCATCGCGGCGCGGAGCGCAGGCGATGAGGATCCGCACGTTTGGAGCGTGATTCGCGCTGCATCCTCCTCGCCGTCTATGGCCCCGCCTCCGGCCGATTTCACGATCTCCGGGCCGGCGGCGATCGCCGTGCGGCAGGGAGCCTCGTCTGCCGCGGTGTTCCGGCTGACACCGATCGACGGATTCGACGGAACTGCGGCGGTGAGCGTGCAGGCACCCGCGGGATTCGCCGGCAGCGTGGTGCTCGATTCAGCAGCGGTGGCAGCGGGCGATGCGGTCCGCCTGAGCGCGGCCGCCGCCCGTACAGCGTCTCCGGGGACATACACCATCGCGCTGCGGTTCGCGAGCGGAACGCTCGTCCACACACAAAACGTGACCGTGACGGTGCAGGCGGCGGAGCGCCGCCGCGCCGCGCGATGACGCGCGTCAGTAGATGATCACCGTGTCGCCGACATTGGCCATGGCGTAGAGCCGGGCGATATCCTCGTCGCCGAGGCGCACGCAACCGTGCGAGACGGAATTGCCGATGCTGTCCGGCTCGTCGGTCCCGTGGATGCCGTATCCGTCTCCGAGGTCCAGGCGGTATTGTCCGAGAACGCCTTTGTAGTGGCGCTGTTTGGTGTTCAGCGGAGGAACGACGATCGCGTTGCCTGCGATGATCGGCTTCCCGGCGGGCAGCTCACGCTGCGATCCGCCGTCGTCCTCGACGACCGTATCGCCCTTGACGCGCAGCACTGGATCGCTGTTTCCCGAGAACCACGACCACACACCTTCGCTCCGCCCGCTGCTGGGGTCGCCGGTCCGCGCGTCGATGGCTCCTCCCGGATTCAGGTGCACGACATGGAGCCCGTTCTTTCGCGCCTCTTCGACGTAGTACCAGTCGGGAGGGACCCACATCGGATTCTCATCCTTCGAGCGGACGTGGAACTTGCCGATCGGCGTATCGAAGAGCCAGGTGCGCCCTTCGGCGTCGAGCTGCGTTCCCTTCCCGGTGGCGCACGGCGCCTCGAAGACCGTTGCTCCGTTGCGCCGCATGTATACCTTGTGCTCCTCGGTGGAAACGAGGATCGTCTGCCCCGTGTCGGGCGCGTCGTCGGTTCGCTCTTCGACACTGGCCACCTTGTTGCGCAGGGCGTTGATCTCGCTGGCGTGCTGCGCGGCGCTCTGCCGCAGCGCTCCCGCCTTGTCCTCGAAACGCGTCGCGATCATCTGATCGATGACCGCGACGCGTCCGAGGCGGTGGAGGTCGCGGATGTTGATGGTCTCTCCGGCAACGGCGAATGCGGTGAGCCCGAGCGCCAGAACGAGCAGCGCCCAGGAGCCGAGAAATCCGATCCAACGGGGCATGGGGTCTCCTTAGAAAACGTAAACGCGCGTATCGGTCGAGATGCGGGGCCAGATGGCGGCCAGATCGTCCTCCGGCACCATGAACGAGCCCGGCTTCGGCCCGTGCAGGGGGCTGTCGGGCGGCGGTGGGGAGTGGATCACATAGCCGTTTGGCAGGAAGACGACATCACGGCCGAGCCAGTCGTGCACCGCCGGCCGCTTCGCCGGAACCGGCTGGTTGCGGATGGCGTAGACCCACGCCGGAACGGCCGAGGTGTAGTCATCGTCCTTGCCGGTGACGCTGAATCCTCCCTTGAGCGGGGAAAATGTCCAGGTGCCGCCGTTGGCCGTTACCGTTTGCGGCGGGCCGATGACGACGCTCGCCTCGCGGACCACGTCCTTGCCGAGGCGGAATTGCAGCACGCGCTGCGTGGTGTCGACGGTGATGTAGAAGTCTTCGCCCGCGAGGCTGCGCAGATAGGCCATTCGGGCGTCGAGCTCATGCGCGAGCTGCTCTTTGGTGAGGTCCATCTGCGCGAGATCGCTGCGGATCCGGTTCAGCTCGGCAGGGGAATTGGGATCGGACTGGAACAGGAGGGCGGTCTTCTGCTGGACGATCCGCCGCTGGTGTGCCGCGAACGCGAACGTCGCGGCGGCAATCACCAGCAGAACCAGGTTCAGCCATAGTGGAGGACGAGGAAAGGAGCGCCGATCCGCCCCTCCGGGCCGGGGCGCGTGCCTGCGTTCGGGCATACCGGACAGACTTAGGCGAGCGCCGTGCCAGGACGCCGAGGGGGATGGCTGCCGTTCACACCTCCAGCTTGTCGTGCGGACGGGCGACGATCGCGTACAGCGCGGGCATCAGGAAGACGCTGAGGAGCAGGCGCGAGAAGAGTCCACCCACAATGACCAGCGCGAAGGGCTTCTGCGTGTCGGAGCCGATGCCGGTGGACAGCGCCGCGGGCATCAGGCCGAACGCGGCCACCAGCGCGGTCATCATGATCGGGCGCAGGCGGAGGATGGCTGCTTCGCGGGTAGCATCGACGATTTCGCGGCCGCTCTTCCGCAGCTCGTTCGCGTACGAAATGTAGATCACCGCGGTCTGCACCGACACACCGAACAGAGCGATGAATCCGATTCCCGACGACACCGAGAAGGGCGTGCCGGTCAGCCGCAGCGCGAGCAGGCCTCCGATCGGCGACGACAGCACCACGGCCAGCACGGTGATCATGGGGAACTTGAAATTCGAATACAGCATGAACAGCAGGATGAAGATCAGCGCGAGGGTGATGGGGATGATGAACTGGAGCTGGCGCCTCGAGGCGGTGTATTCCTCGTACTCCCCACCCCAGACCGCGCGATACCCCGGCGGCAGGGCCACCGCTTTGGCCACCTGCCGCTGGGCGTCCTGTACTGCGCCGGCCAGGTCGCGGCCCACCACCGAGTACTGCACGCCGATGTAGCGCGAGTTGTTCTCGCGGTAGATGAACGAGGCGCCGTTGCGGACCTCGATCGTGGCCAGCTCCTTGAGCGGGATCTGCTGGCCGCCGGGCGTGGCCACAAGGATGTTTCCGATCGCTTCGGCGGTCTGCCGGAACTGCGGCTCCAGGCGGACGACGAGATCGAAGAGCCGCTCGCCCTCCACCATCTCCGTGGCCGGCGCTCCGCCGACGGCGGCCTCGATCAGGCCGTTGATGTCGGCCACGTTCAGACCGTAACGTGCGATCTTCTGCCGATCGATTTCCACCGCGAGGCTCGGTTGCCCGAGCTGCTTGACGACTGAAAGCTCCGTGATTCCGCGGACGTGTCCCAGCACTGTCTTCATCGCGTCGGCTTTCTGCTCCAGCACCGTCAGATCGGGCCCGAAGATCTTCACCGCGAGCGCGCTCTTCAATCCGGTTTCCGCCTCGTCGACGGCATCTTCGGCTGGCTGCGTGAAGTTGAAGACGATGCCCGGGAACGCCTTCAGTCTCTCGTCGATGGCATCGATCAATTGCTGCTTCGTGTGGTACTTGCCGTTCCACTGGTCGTAGGGCTCGAGTCCGACGAAGAATTCGTCGTTGAAGAAGCCGGTCGGATCGGTCCCGTCGTCCGGCCGCCCCAGCTCGTTGGCCACGACCGTCACCTCGGGGAAGGACCGAAGGATGGCCCGGACCCGGGGCGAGATCTTCGACGCCTCCTCGAACGAAATCGTCGATGGCATGGTCGCTCGGATCCAGAGCGAACCTTCGTCGAGATGCGGCATGAATTCCGCGCCGATGCCCGGGATGAGCAGCAGCGACAGGCCGAAGAGGATCACCGAAACGACCGTCGTTCCCCACGGATGCGCCAGACAGAAATCGAGCCCGCGGGTGTAGGCGCCGCGGATGGCGTCGAAGATGAAGTTTCGGCGCTCGCGCACTCGCCCGCGCAGTGCCCAGGAGCAGAGGACCGGGACGAGCGTGAGCGCGAGCACCAGCGCCCCGATGAGCGCGAAGATCGTCGTGTCGGCCATCGGCTTGAACAGCTCGCCCGACGGGCCGGTCAGCGCGTAAATCGGAAGGAAACCGGCGACGATGACCGCAACCGCGTAGAAG
>DATFUW010000412.1:0-13794 GCA_035260605.1 Thermoanaerobaculia bacterium
CACCGCCAACCAGAATGGATCGGTCGCGAGCAGAAGGTGCCAGACGTCGTGGAGATTGCTCTTCCAAAGAAAGAACCCGACGAGGAAAATGGTCAGGAAGGTGATGGACGAGACCTGGAGAATGCGTTTCAAGTTCGCGGAGTTGTACCACGTGGACCGGGCATGATCAGCATCTACACCCACCCGCTCTTCTTCCGGCACGACACTGGCGTCGGGCATCCGGAAAACGCCGTCCGCCTGAAGGCCGCGCTGGAAGGGATCCGCCGCTCGGGGCTGGGATCGCGCGTCATTCCCGATCCTGAGCCGCACGAGGAGACCGACCGCATCATCGCCAAGGTCCACTCCGTCGATTACGAACGCGAGTTCGAAGAGGCCTGCCGCACCGGCATGCCGCTGTTCCACTCCATCGACAACCCGATTTCCGCGCACAGCTTCGACGCGGCAAGGGCCGCCGTCGGCGCCGCGCTTTGCGCCGCGGACGGGCTGCTGCGCGACGGCGGGCGCTCGTTCCTGATCGCCCGCCCGCCCGGACATCACGCCGAGCGGATGGAAGCCATGGGTTTCTGCTTTTTCAACACCATCGCCTGCACCGCCGAATGGCTGCGCGAACAGCCCGGGATCGACCGAATCTTCATCTTCGATTTCGACGTGCACCACGGAAACGGAACGCAGCACCTCTTCGAGGAGCGGGACGACGTCTTCTATCTCTCGATGCATCGCTATCCGTTCTACCCGGGGACCGGCGCGAGCGACGAGGTCGGCTCCGGAAAAGGACGCGGCTACACGCACAACATTCCGTTCCCTGCCGGCACGGCGGACGCCGAGTACCTCGACGCCGTCGAGCGCGACGTCGTGGAGTTGATCGACGGGTTCAAGCCCGACGTCATCCTCGTTTCTGCCGGATTCGACGCCCACTGGCGGGACCCGCTCGGGGGAATGCACCTCAGCGAACAGGCGTACGGCGAGATGACCCGACGCGTCGTCGAGGCTGCCGACCGCCACTCGCAGGGTCGCGTCTTCTCGCTGCTCGAGGGAGGCTACGATCTCGAGGGGCTCGCAGCAAGCGTAGACGAACACGTCCGTGCGCTGGCGTAAACTCTCCGCATGACTGCCGTACCGCCGCCCCCTCCCGCACCACTCACTCCACAGCCGTCGAAGAGCAGCGGTTGCCTGAAATGGGGGCTGATCGGCTGCAGCGTCGCGGCGGTGATCGTCGTCGTGGCAATCGCCGGCATCGTGGCCCTCTTCTTCGCCGGGATCCGGCGGAGCGACGTCTACAGCGGCGCGCGCGACGCCGCCAGGCGCGACCCGCGCGTGATCGCCGCCCTCGGCGAGCCGATCCACACCGGGTGGTGGGTCACCGGCAGCGTGAACATCAACAACGAGAAAGGCAATGCCGATTTTCACTTCCCGCTCATCGGATCGAAAGAGCGCGGACGCGTGCACGCCATCGCCGAGCTCGACGAGGGGAAGTGGCGCTACACGGTGCTGACGGTGACCCCACGCGGCGGGCCACCGATCGACGTCCTTCAGCCCGCGCCGTGAGCGGTGAGGATCTCGCCGTACAGCCGCTCCAGTTTGTCGATGCGGATCTCCATGGAGAACGAGCGCACGACGTGCACGCGTGCCTGCCGCCCCACCCCCGCCGCACGCACCGGATCCGCGATGACCTCGCCGATCGCCCGCGTGAGGGCCGCGTGGTTGCGCTTCGGAATCAGCCAGCCGACCTCCGGTGAGGAGACCAGCTCCGCGTTTCCGCCGCAGTCGGTGGCGATGACCGGCTTCTCCATGGCCATCGCCTCGCGGATCGTGCCGGTGATCCCCGTCCCGGCCCACGATGCGTCGACGACGAGATCGCACGCCGCGAAGACGTTCGGCATGTCGTCGCGGACCTCGACGGAAGTCACGCGCCCGGACGTCCCGCGCGACCGCGCGTAATCGCGCACGGCCGCCCTCTCGCGTTCGTCGCGACAGCCGATCAGGGCAACGTGCGCATGGGAAAACTCGGCCGCCGCGTCGACCAGCTCCTTCCATCCCTTCCAGTCGCGCACTCCCGCCTGGCCGATGAGGAATGCGTCCTCGGGGACCGCCAGCTCACGCCGGAACGGATCGCGCGGCCACCGCGCAGGGTCGAACCGCTGCACGTCCGTGCCGGCATAGACCACCGTCACTTTGTCCGGCGGGAGCTTTCCGCTGGCGATCACCACCCCGCGGATCTGCTCGCAGACGGTCACGATCCGGTCGACGCGGCGCGTGCGGAATTTCCCGCGGTTCCAGAAATCGAGCGGAAACGAGACGCCGCGGTTGACGACGAACGCGCCCGGCGGATGCAACCAGGTGGCCGCGAGCGCCAGCGCGTGCGAGACGCCTTTGTGCACGTGGACGACGTCGCGGGGCCCGATCAGTCGCGACAGCGCGCGCATGCTGCGCAGATCGAACTGATTTCGGAGCGGCATGCCGGTGAAGACCACATCGTGTTCGCGGCAGCGCCGCTCGAGCAACGCGTCCGGCCGGCTGACCACCGTCACGTCGTGTCCCCGCGCGCGCAGTCCGGCCGCCGCCTGGAACATCTGGTGCACCGAACCGGTGTTGAACTGGTTGAACTCGAGAATGTGAACGATGCGCATCCTGAATCCTGAGCCGCGAAGACGGCGAAGGATCCCCTGCGAACGCGCGGAAATGCAAGCACGCGCCGGATCCCTCGCCGTTCTGGCGATCGCCCTGGCGGCCATGATCTGGACCGGTTGCACGACCGACGCGACGCGCCGCGCATATCTCCGGACCCTGGCCGAGAGTTACGGCCCACCGCCGCGGCCGGCGATCATCATTCCCGGCTTCGGTGTCACGCGGCTTTACGATCCGGTGATCCGTCGGTTCGTCTGGGGGACGGGACACGCTACGGTGCGGACGCGCTGGCCCGACGATCTCGATCTGCCGATCGGCGCGGATGGCACCGTCGGCCACGACCGACTCGTTCCGCGGGGATACACCGGATCGCGCGGCGAGGTGGACACCGGATGGCAGCTCATCGCGGGACTCCGCAAATACGGGCGCTATACGCCGGGCGTCGACGTCTTTCCGTTCGAATACGACTGGCGCCTCGGCGCCATGGAGAACGCGGCGAGGCTCGCGTCGCTCGTCGACCGGATCCGCCGCGACCACGGCGCCGCGAAGGTCGATCTCGTGACGCATTCCGCCGGCGCACTCGTGGCCCTGGCGTATGTGAAACTCCTCGGCGGCGGAGCGGAGGTCGACCATCTCGTGATGATCTCCGCCCCGCGCCGGGGAGTCGTCGACGCACTCCGTGTCTTCGTGCGCCCGGAGCGCTTCATCCGGCGCACGTTCCGTCCGGACATGGTCGCCACCTGGCCGTTCGTCCCCGAACTGCTTCCGGACGACGGGCGCTTTCTGGTCGACGAGCGCGGATCGCCTGTCGATGCCGATCTGTGGTCCGCCGCGGCATGGAAGCGCTTCCTTCACCTCGCCCCGCCTGCCGAGGAGGCGTTCGCGCGGAATCTCGCTGCGGCCCGCACCTTTCGCAGACGCCTGCGTTCCGCTTCGATGCCGGAGCACGTGCATATCTCGGTGATCGCCGGCGACTGCGTGCCGACCGCGCACCGCGTTCTGCTGCGAAGCGACGGATCGTTCGTCTTCTATCCCCACGAGCTGCGCACCGGCGAACGGCGGCTTGGCGGACTGCTCTTCCAGCCGGGCGACGGCACCGTCCCCATCGACAGCGCATCCGCTGGCGGACCGGCGTTCGTCGTTTGCGACGGTCACCAGGGAATCACGACCGATCCGAGCGTACACCGGGCGATCATCCGCACCCTTCGCGAGCAGCCGCCGCTGTAGTATCGTTCCGCTCTGGACCGTTCCCTCCGGAGGCGTGCGATGTTTCGCCGACTGACCCTCGCGGCTGCGCTGCTGGCCGCAACCGCGCTCAATGCAGCAACCGTTTCCTTCCCCTCGTCACCCGGCAACGGATCGGGGTACCTCGCACTGCCTGCCGGTGCCGGAAGGCACCCCGCGCTGATTGTCATTCAGGAGTGGTGGGGCTTGAACGACTGGGTCCGCGCCCAGGCGGACCGGTTCGCCAAAGAGGGATACGTCGCCGTGGCACCCGATCTCTACCGCGGCCCGAGCACCAGCGATCCGGAGGTCGCGCACGAGCTGAGCCGCGGCCTCCCCCACGACCGCGCCATGGCCGATCTTGAAGGGGCGTTTCACTACCTCGCGGAACGGACGGACGTCGATCCGGCGCGCATCGGCGTGATCGGCTGGTGTATGGGCGGCGGGTACGCGCTCGATCTCACGGTCGCCGAACCGCGTCTCGCGGCGAGTGTCATCAACTACGGCCATCTGGTGACCGATCCGGCGACCATCGCCAGAATCCATGCGCCCATCCTCGGCAATTTCGGCGCCGAGGACCGCGGGATTCCTCCGGCGGACGTCCGGGCGTTCGATCAGGCGCTGCAGAAAGCCGGGAAGGTGAGCGACATCAAGATCTACGGCGGCGCCGGGCATGCGTTCATGAATCCGAACAACAAGGGCGGATACCGACCCGAGGCGGCCGAGGACGCGTGGAAGAGGATTGAAGGGTTTCTGGCGCGCGCGCTCCGATCGTCGTGATAAGATTCCAAAGTATTGATTTCAATGGGGATCGAGTTGTCCAAGCAAACACCACCGAAGGAACAGATCAAGGTCACCGACAAGCGGATCTTCACTTCCGAAGGGGAGATCCGCGAAGAGTTTCGCCGGGAGATCAAGCCGTCCGACCCGAACATCCGCCCAGAGCCCGCCCCGCCACCCGCCCAGACCAAGGCGGAGCCGCCGCAGGCCGGGCCGCCACCGGGAGGGGAGCGGCGGCGGACGTTGGCGGACAAGGCGCAAAATCCGGGGACGGGTTTCACGAACTTCGTCGAGCCGCTGATCGCACAGGCCTACATGTCGCTGGGCATGCTCCGCAACCCGTATCAGCCGAAGCCGGCGGTGGACCCGGAAGCGGCGCGGCAGATGATCGACATCCTGATCATGCTCCAGGAGAAAACGGCCGGAAACCTCGACGATGACGAAAAGGATTTCCTCGATACCCATACCGGAGAATTGAAGCTCGCGTTCGTCCAACGTACGAAAAGTATCCAGTGACCCAAAACCGGTCTGGCGTGGTCGTGTCTCTCCACAAGGCAAAGCCGTATGCCTGGAGATAAACTGTTGTCAATGAAGATCGGTCTGATCTGGGCGGTTGTGGGATGGGTATCGCTCGCCGCGGTTGCGCGAGGGGATCAGGTCTCGCCGCGGGACATCTGGCCGCAGGCCACGGCAGCGATCGACGCGGGCGACATCGAGTCGGCGTTCAAGAAGGCCAACGAGCTGACGGACGTCGGCAAGCAATACGGCATCAAGAACTATCCGGTGTACGCGGAGTCGGCGGCGGCGCTGGCGCGTCAGGCGACGCTGCGCGGGAACAAGCTCGCGGCGGACTGGGGCAACCGCGTCTCGGACCAGCTCGATCCGCGCTCGCCCGCGGTGGCCTTTCTCAAGGCGGACACGGCGGCCCAGCAGCAATTGTGGGCCCGTGCGCTGCCGACCGTGGCGCGGGGCTACACGAACGTCCTGGCCAAGTATCGCGCGACCCTGCTGAGCCGCTCCGATTTCGCGGTGGTGCTCATCGCCGCGCTGGCGATCACGGTGATCGTCTTCGCCCTGGCGCTCTTCATCCGGTACGGCCGGGCGATGGCGCACGACTTCCGCGAGAGCCTGAGCCGCTGGACGACGGGCGGGGCGGTGACGGTGCTCGCGGTGGCCCTGTTGTTCCTTCCGATCTTTGTCTGGCTCGGTCCGGTGTGGCTGATCTTCTACTGGCTGGCGATCTTTTTCGGATACGCGGGGCCGACGGAACGCGTGCTCATCGTCGTGCTGGCGCTGCTGATCGCCATCGCTCCGATCGCCCTCGACCTCACGGCGCACTGGATCGCAGGCGTCGACAGCCCGGTGGTCCTGTCGGCGATCGCCAGCGACGAACAGAGTTACTACCCCGAGGCCCTGCACCGTCTGCAGGAAGTGGTGAACATCGAACCGAACAGCGCGACGCTGCACATGCTCCTTGGCAACCTGCTGCTGCAGGACGGGAGCGAGCAGGACGCCGCGGCGCACTACCGGCGCTCGATCGAGCTGCGGGACAACGCCGGCGCGCATGTGAACCTGGGGAACCTGCATTTTCTCGACAATGACTTCGGCGCAGCGATCAACGAGTACCAGCGCTCGGAGCAACTCAATGCGCACCTGGCGATCGCGTTCTACAATCACTCCATCGCCAGCGGCGAGATGTACCGGTTCGATGATCAGGCGAGGGAGCTCGATCAGGCCAAGCGCATCGATCGTGCCGGGATCGAACGCATCATCAGCAACCCGCCGTCGCAGAAGATCGTCATGTACCGCCCGCCGATCGACGAGGCTTGGGCCGTGTCCAACACCGTGGCTCGGAAGGGGACGGCGCGCACGCTCTTCGGCAGCTATTCCTGGTTCGATCCGCTCGTCAGCGCCGCCAATCCCATCACGCTCGGCGGAGCGCTGGCGGCGGTCTTCGCGCCGCTGCTGTTCCTCAAGCGGCGCAGGGCGGGCTTCGCCGGATCCTGCATCAAGTGCGGCCGAACGTTCTGCCATCGCTGCAAGTCGGCGCGAGAGAGCACGACGTACTGCACGCAGTGCATTCACATCTATCTCAAACGCGACGGCGTTTCGGTGGCGACCAAGCGCTCCAAGCTCGAAGAGGTCGGAGAACACCAGAGCGGCATGTTGCGGCGCAACCGCCTTTTCGCCACGATCCTGCCCGGATCGGCGCACCTGCTCGAGGGCCGAACCATCGCCGGGATCATCGGTCTGTTCCTGTTCGCCTTCTTCGTCTGTCTGGGCGTGGCCGTCGGTCACCTCGCTCCGGTCCTCGGCCCGGGCGAGCTCCCAAAACTGATCGTGCGGGGCCTGGCCATCCTGCTGGCCGTGGTCCTCTGGTTCGCGCTCACCATCCCGGTGTACAAGCGGAAGGCGACGGCATAGATGGCGCTCGAAGGAACCCTCCGCGATTTCAGCCTGGCCGACATCTTCCAGTTGATCGGCCTGCAGCGGAAGACCGGCGTTCTCACGCTCCGCGGCAAGGACGACACCGTCACGGTGACCTTCCTCGACGGGAAAGTGGTCGGCGCCGACTCGGGCAGCCACCGTCTCGAGACCCGGCTGGGAAACGTGCTGATCAAGAGCGGCATGCTCACCCAGGAGCAGCTCTCCCGCGCGCTGGAGATTCAGAAGGAGACGCTGCAGCGCCTGGGATTCATCCTCACCCATTACCAGATCATCTCCGCCGACGCCCTGAAACAGGCGCTCCAGCTCCAGATCATGTCCATCGTCTACCGCCTCTTCCGCTGGAAAGACGGCGACTACCAGTTCTCGCAAGAAACGACCATCGAGTACGACCGCGAGAACGTCGTGCCCATCAGCGCCGAGTCGATCCTCATGGAAGGCGCGCGGATGATCGACGAGTGGCCGATCATCGAGAAGCGGATCCGCTCCGGCGAGATGGTCTTCCGCAAGAAGGCCAGCACGCAGGAGCTCATGGTCGTCGGCGGCGAAGACGTGGATGAAGTCGACTTCGACGCCGACGCAGCGGCCGCGGCGCGCAAAAAGCGCTCTTCCGGCGCCGGCAGCGAGAAGATCCGGATCTCGCAGGAAGAAAAGCAGGTCTTCGATCTCCTCGATGGCAAGCGCTCGGTGAACGACATCATCGAAATGAGCCGGCTGTCGGAGTTCGACACCAGCAAGGCGCTTTACGAACTGCTGACGCGCGACCTGATCGAGGAAGTCAAGACGCAGCGCGCGGCGGCCGCCTCCGCACCCGTCGACGAAACCGCGGTGGCCGAAACCCCCGTCCCTCTACCGCTGGTCCTTTTCCTGGTCATCATCGCCGTCGCTTCGCTGGCCACCTCGTTCAAGAACCCGCTGAACTCGTTCCGGCCGTTCCTCTCGGGGGCCAAGCGGCCGTCGGCCGTCGTCGAGACCCGCAAGGCGATCTCCATCGAGCGCATTCACCGCCTGGGAGAGGCCATCGAGAAATACAACCTCGTCAACGGCCATCTTCCGACGCGCCTGCAGGACCTCACGCCCGTCTATGCATCGACCGCCATCCTCCATGATCCCTGGGGCAATGCGTACAAGTACCTGCAGCAGCCCACGCGCTATCTGGTGATCGGCTTCTCGTCCGACGGGAAGGCGGATACCGATCTTTTCCTCTCGCGCGGCGTCGACACCGGCGTGACCGCCAGCGCGCCCACGCGCCAGGAACGCGGCGGCATCACGCTGGTCGACTGACGAGCTTCAGTTTTCCGGGCGCGATCTCGAACCGCACGGGGGTAAACGTCAGCGGCTCGCCGTCGGCGAACACTTCCATCGGGATCTCGGAGTCGACGGTGAACGCTCCGGCTCGCCGCGTCTCCACGAACTGCTTGCGTATGTGGGTCCCGCTGTAGGCTCGAGGCAGCGTCGCCAGAAGCTGCCAACGCGACGTCCGGTGGACGATGCAGGCGTCGAGGAGTCCGTCGCTCAGCGACGCTCCGGGGACGATGCGGATCCCGCCGCCATACTGCGGCGAATTGCCGAACACGGCGAACATGATCTCCTCCTCTGCGCCGTCGATGCGCACGCGCCGCGGCCGGAACCGCGGAAGAACGCGGAGGATCGAGTAGAGGTAGATCGCCGATCCGCGTAGCCATCCCGCGTGCTCATTCGCGTAGCGCGCCACTTCGGAATCGAATCCCACACCCGCGACGCCGGTGTACGGCAGGCCGTTGGCCAGGGCGATGTCGACCTCGCGCACCGAGCCGTGGACCGCGAGATCGCAGGCCGCGCCGACTTCGCGGGGAACGCCGTTGACGCGCGCGAAGTCATCGCCGGAGCCGAGGGGAACCAGCGCGACCGTTGCCCGGGCACGATCGAACTCGCGCAGGGCGAGGTTCAGCGTGCCGTCGCCACCGCAGACCACGATCCGGTCGAATCCGCCGCGCGAGCTCTCGGCGCTCGCGCGGATCAGATCGGCAGGACTGCTGCTGCGATGAACGTCGACGCGCGCGCCGAGCCCAGCCAGGCGTTCCTCCACCTCGCGCAGCCGCCGCCCTGCCCGGCCGCGGCCTGCGGCGGGATTACAGATCAGTTTCAACCACACCGGTGCTCCAAGTGTATCGTTACACGGCCATGAGGGTTTTTCGCATCCTGCTCATTCTCCTCGCCGTGCTGGCCTGCAAGCCGCTGTCGGAGACGCAGGCGGTCGCGCAGCAGCCGCGAACGCGCCCCGCGCCGATCCCCGCGAGCGTCAGCGCCGTCCGGCGCACCCCCGTCGTCATCGTGGCGCACAACATCCTGCCCTCGGTGGTCAACATCCAGACCGAGGCCACGATCCAGCGGCGGGAGGTCGATCCGTTCTTCGATCCGTTCGGCGTGTTCGGGGGTGGCACGTACACCTCGCAGGCCCTCGGCTCGGGGTTCGTCTGGTCGCCCGACGGGATCATCGTCACGAACAACCATGTCGTCGAAGGCGCGTCGCGGATCAGTGTGATTTTCCAGGACGGCACGAAGATCGCCGCGCGGCTGATCGGCGTCGATCCCGACAGCGACGTCGCCGTGCTGCGCGTGGATGCCAAAGGGCTCGCGCCCGCGGCCATCGGCACCTCGTCCGACCTCATGATCGGCGAGACGGTCGTCGCCGTGGGCAACCCGTTCGGCCTGAGCGGCAGCGTGACCACCGGCGTGGTTTCGGCACTCGGCCGGTCGGTGCCGTCGAAGGAAGCGGGCCGCACGTTCACCGATTTCATCCAGACCGACGCGTCGATCAACCCGGGGAACTCCGGCGGACCGCTGCTCAACATCGAAGGAAAGGTCATCGGCATCAACACGGCGATCTACGCCAACGCGCAGGGCATCGGCTTCGCCATTCCCGTCGACCGGGCGAAGAAGATCATCCAGGACCTGTTGCGCTTCGGCGAGGTGCGAACCGCATGGATCGGCGCCGTCACGACCACGATCACACCGGAAGAGGCGCGGCGTCTTTCGATTCAGGCGACGCGCGGGGCGATGATCGCCCGGATTTTCAGCGCTTCACCGGCGCAGTCCGCCGGCCTCCGCGCGGGCGACGTGATCATCGCAGTGGGCGGCAAACCGGTCGACTCGCGCGAGGCATTCTCCACCGACACGGCCACGATCCCCAGCGGAACGCCGCTCCAGATCACGTTTCTGCGAAACGGTTCGACCCACAACCTCACCTTGCGGCCGATCGATCCGCCGCGCGATCTCGGGCTGCGCATCCTGTGGGAGATCGCCGGCCTGCGCGCCAGCGCATTGCGGGGAGACGTGGTCATCGAGGAAGTGCAGCGCGGGTCGCGCAGCGCGAACATCGGCCTGCAGCCGGGCGACGCGATCGTCGGCGTGAACGGAAACCAGATCCAGTCGCTGGCCGACCTGAATAACGAGATCACCAAGTCCGCCGAACGCTCGTCGATCGTGCTGGACATCGCCCGCGGCCGCTATATTTACAGCCTCACCTTCCCCATGGCCACCTAAAACAGGATGGGGGGCAGGATTGGGGGTCAGGTCTTGAATTTGGTATTTGCTACACCCTGTAGAAAATACCAAATGCAAGACCTGACCCCATTCCTAGAACAGTGCGAGTTGCGGGGGGGCCTCACGCACGCGCTCGCGGCGCCGTGTCCGCCGGCCGAGCAGGACGAACAGATTGCGGCGGATCCATTCCTGCGCCTCGCGAAAGTAACGGAACTTCCGCTCGTGCGCGTGAAACCTCCGGTTGTGACTGGGCCCGAGCTTGTGGTGCAGGTACTCGTGGTGGATGATCGACTGAATGAAGAACGCGGGGATGTGCGCCGCATTCAGCGACGGATGGATGCGGATCTCGGTGGTGACGTGATTGTACGATCCGAGACGGATACTCTGCCGCGACTTCCGGTGGATCTGATGCCCCCACCGCACGTGCAGCGGTGGCATGTCGAAAAAGTACGTCCGGTGCACCTCGGCGGCGAGCGAGGCGAGATGGTGATGCCCGTGTTGCGGAAGCGCCAGCGGGAGCGCCTGCGTCTCCATTCCCCGATATTGTAACGGGTCAGGCGTTCTGGGAGCCGAAACGGTCCATGATCTGGCTGACGTTGGACATGGCGGCCGAGGTGACGAACGAGGTACCGGCGGCGATCAGCTCGTCGCCTTTCTTCATCCCCAGCCAGATGCCCAGGCCAAAACCGAGAACGACCGCGGCGATCGGAAAGCGTGCGATCTGTTCGCGCCACGATTCCGGCAGGAGGTTCTCGATCTCCTCGAGGAGGGCCTCCGGTCCGCGTTCCGCGAAGTCACTGCCGAGCTTCGATGCCTTTTCGCCCATGCGAGAATCGTAATCCATTCCCGCGGCGGAATGCTCGTGATCGTTCTCTGTCGCCATTGTCCGGCCTCGTTAGTCCTCGTCGCCGCGGCGGAGAAGCAATCCGACGACAAAGCCCACGCCGATGGAGATCAGCAGCGCTTTGCCCGGATTGGACCGCACGTAGCCGCGAACCTGGTCCGTGATCTCGCCGAAGTCGACGTCCTCGACCTGCTCGCGGACGCGGTTGAACTGGTTCTTCATGGCATCGGATGCCGCGGAGTACTTGTCATTGACGAATTCGCGTGCGCGTCCGAACCGATCCTCTTCGTCCTCCGGGCCGTTCTCCGTCCTGGTCGACTCGTCCATGGCGTTCCTCCGGGCGGAGACTATCACCGGCCCCGTCAAACGATCCAGGTTTGCAGCGTTTGTGCCGGTAGAATCGGGCCGGTGCGCGTGCGCTTTGACCATGTGACACACGTCTACGGCGGCTCCGAGGAGGCCGCGCCCGTCCGGGTGCTGGACGACGTCTCGCTGCAGATCGAAAGCGGCGCGTTCGCGGTGATCATGGGCGCCTCGGGCAGCGGCAAGTCGACGCTGCTCAATCTCGCGGGGGCGGTCGACCGCCCGACCTCCGGCCGGATCTTCCTCGGCGAGCACGAGATCTCGTCGATGACCGAGCACCAGCTGACCATGCTCCGGCGGACATCGATCGGGTACGTCTTCCAGTTCTTCAATCTCATCCCCACGCTCGACGTCTTCGAAAACATCGCCTTCCCGCTTTCGCTGGCGCGGGTGCGGCGCCCGGAGATCGACCGTCAGGTGAACGACATCCTCGAACGGATCGGCCTTCCGGACCGAGCGCGGCACTTCCCGAACGAGCTTTCCGGCGGGGAGATGCAGCGGGTGGCGATCGGACGCGCGATCATCCACCGCCCGCCCCTGCTGCTGGCCGACGAACCGACCGGCAACCTCGATTCGCACGCCGGTGACCGCGTGCTCGATCTGATGCAGGAGGTCCACCGGAGCGAAAGGCAGACGATCGTGATGGCCACGCATTCGGACCGCGCCGCCGCGCGCGGCGACTTGCTCATCCGCATCGCCGACGGGAGGATCGTGTGAGCGTATTGCGCGCGCTCGTCCTGCGGCCGATGCTGCGGGAGAAGACGCGGACGCTGCTGACGCTCGCCGGCATCGCCGTCGGCGTGGCTGCGATCGTCGCCGTGGCGCTCGCGAACCAGAGCGCGCTCCGGGCGTTCCGCGAATCCGTGGACGCCGTTTCCGGACGGGCGAACGAGCAGATCGCGTCGAACGGTCCGCTCGATGAGACGCTGCTGCTGCGCCTCGAGGCTTTCTGGACCCGCGGCGTCCGCTTCGCCCCGGTGATCGACATCGATGGGGTGATCGAACCGGAGCAATTGCCGATCCGCATCCTCGGAGTGGATCTCCTCAGCGACCTCCAGTTCCGCGACTACCGCTACGCCACGATCAGCGGAGCACCGCCGGCCTCCGCCGTCGACGCGCGCGCGCAGGCCCGCCGCATTTCGTCGGCGCTCGATCTCTTCCGCGACGATTCCATCGTGATCAGCCAGACCTTCGCGAACGAGCACGGACTCCGCATCGGCTCTCCGATGACCCTGAACGTGCACGGCCACTCCGTCACCATGACCGTGCGGGGGATTCTCGAGCCGCGCGGCCCGGCCACGGCGTTCAATGGCAGCATTGCCGTGACCGACATCGCCACCGCCCAGCAGCGCTTCGGAATGATCGGCACGCTGACGCGGATCGACCTGCTGGTGCCCGACGAACGCCTCGTCCCGGAGATCGCCAGGGTCCTTCCGCCGGGCCTGCGGCTCGAGCGGCCGTCGCGGCGGAGCGAACGGGTGGAGACGATGCTGCGCGCCTTCCGCCTGAACCTCTTCGCGCTGGCCGGCGTGACGCTGCTGGTCGGAATGTTTCTCGTCTACAACACCGTGCTGATTTCCATCCTCCGCCGGCGAAAGGACGTCGGCGTGCTGAAGACGATCGGCGTTTCGCCGAGTCAGATCTTCACGGCCTTCATCGCGGAGGGACTGCTGTTCGGCATTGCCGGCTCGCTGCTGGGCGTCGCGCTGGGCGACGTTCTGGGGCGGGCGATCCTGCAGACGATCGGGCGGACGATCAACCAGTTGTACGTCTCCTCGCGCCCCGAGTCCGTCGCACTGACCGGAGCGGTGATCGGCGAGGGGCTGCTGGTGGGCATTGCCCTTTCGGTCATCGCCGCCATCCAGCCGGCGATCGAGGCGGCGCGCGTGCGCCCGAACCTCCTCATTCGCCCCGGCATGCAGCAGCGGGTCGCCCGATCGGAACGGCGGCGATTCGCGCTCGCGGCGATTCCCTGCTTCGTCGCGAGT
>DATFUW010000413.1:0-5410 GCA_035260605.1 Thermoanaerobaculia bacterium
ACAAGATCGGCGACTTGCAGGAACTCCTCTTCGCCGAGCACAAGCACAAGCTCCTCATCGTTCTGCAGGGGATGGACACCTCGGGAAAAGACGGAACGGTACGGCACGTGATGCGCGGCGTCAGCCCGCAGAGCGTGCGCGCGGTGTCGTTCAAGAAGCCGACCGCGGTGGAGCTGGAGCATGACTTCCTCTGGCGCGTACATGCCCAGGTACCCTCCTCCGGTGAGATCGCGATCTTCAACCGCAGTCATTACGAAGACGTGCTGGTGGTCCGCGTGCACGATCTCGTCGACCAGAAGATCTGGCGCAAACGATACGATCAGATCAACGACTTCGAGCGGATGCTCAGCCAGAGCGGGACGACGATCCTCAAGTTCTTTCTGCACATCAGCCGTGACGAGCAGCGCGAACGCCTGCAGGAGCGCGTCGACGATCCCTCGAAGCGCTGGAAGTTCCAACACGGCGATCTCGAGGAGCGGAAACTGTGGGGTCAGTACATGAAGGCCTACGAGGATGCCATCGGCAAGACCTCGACCCGGTGGGCGCCGTGGTTCATCGTGCCGGCCGACCGGAAATGGTTCCGCAACTACGCCGTGGCCAGCACGATCGTCGAAACGCTCGAAACCCTGCACATGCGCTATCCGAAACCCGATCTGAAGATCGACACCATCGAGTGAAGACCGTCCGTGTAAATTCGGTGTGAAGCGAGGGCTGGCCGGCCGGTTCGATGATATGGTCCGCCGCGTCGATGATCACCTACCGTCTGTTGCAGACCCGGCGGCATGTGTACGAGCTGCTCGAAGGTCATGAGACGGTCGCCGCGATCACGCTTCGTGGTGAAACGCGCGCGGCCGTGGTCACGGGCGGCGGGAACTTCGATCTGGAAACGATCGAAGACGTCCGCCGGCGCGTGGTGAGAACGGCGGAGCATCCCTCCACGGTGGCCCGCGCCTCCTCGCTCGGCCGGTACGCCGTCGACCTCGAGCAGGCGACGCTCTATTGGCAGGCGCTCCCCGGCCCGGCACGGAGCTGCTGCTGGATGACCGCCGACGGATCGATCGCCATCCGCTACCGTCCGGAGCGGGAAGGAACGTTCACCATCGAGTGCCACGCCGACGCGCTGCCGAAAGAAGACCGCGAACGCGCCGTCATCCTCGGCGCATACCTGCTGCTGCGCATCCCGCTGCATCCGGCGCCCCCCGAGGGGCATTTCTGGGACCCGAGTCCGCTCCCGCTCCCGGCTGAACACTGATCCTCAGAAGGCCCACGAGAGTTCGAACGCGCAGAACCCGTCGGCGCGGCAGCGGCAGGCGGACTCGCGCACCGCTGCATCGGCGTATCCATGGAGACGGATGCATTCGCGATGGAAGCCGCCGGTGGCCGCGCAATCCATCGGGCTGTGCGCGCCGTAGCCACGGCGCAGCATGCATCCGGAACGCGATCCGCTCTTCACATACTCGGCCGAACCAAAGTCGTACCACTCTCGGTACAGCAGCGCGGCCCGTCCGAAGAAATCGTGCAGGGCGCCCTGGAGCAGGAAGGGGCGGGTCTCCGCGAGCGTCCGCCGCGCGAAGTAAGCCCCGAGCTCGCCGGCGAACTGCAGCCGCCCGCCGCCGAAACGTTCGACGATCATCCGGTCGACGGCGATCAGTGTGGCGAAGGGATACCACGGCCCCGGGGCCAGCGTGCTGATCTGCTGCCGCAACTCCCGCGGCATCTCCTCGAACAGCGCGATGACGTCCGCGCGGGAGTTGTAGTCGCGCACCCATTCGATGTGCGCGCGGATGACCGCCCCCTTGACGCGGCCGTTCTCCAGCCGCTCCGTGCCGCCTCCGGGCTGCACTCCGTGCATCAGGATTTCTGTCATTCTTCCTGTGTAGTCCCACCGGCGGCATCTTCGCTCTCGCAGCGGGTAAATTCGGCGTGAAGCCGTGATAGCGTTGCCTGCCACCGGCGGTCCATGAACGAGTTCTTGTCAGTCGAAGCGGGAGAGCGCGCGCCACAGCGCCTGCGCCGGAGAGCGCTCGATCTTGCCGACCAGGTGCTCGCGGCGCTGGCGCGGATCGACGCGGATGCCGAGGCCGTCCACGACGCCCGCCGAAAGCTCAAGGAGCTCCGCGCGCTCGTCCGGCTCGTCGGCGATGTGCTCCCCCGCAGGGGCAAACCGGAACGCGGATTCTTCCGCGACGCCGGGCGTCTGTTCGCGCCGCAGCGGGAGGCCATCGCCGCCGTCGAGACCTTCGACAGCGTGCGCGCGCACTTCACCAGCGAATGGAAGCCGCGCGAATTCCTGCAGATCCGCCGTGCGCTGGTGGAGCACGGCGGGGCGGCGGCCGATCCCGCGGCGATCGAACGCCTCCGCGCCGACCTCGCGGTGGAACGCGGACGCATCGCCGCCTGGCCGGTCGACTCCATGAGTTCCGACGACCTGTGGAAGGGGCTGGAGCGGAGCTACCGCCGCTCGCGACAAGCCATGCGCAGCGCGCTGCACGACCGCACGCCGCAGGACTTCCACCGCTGGCGCCGGCGCGCGAAAACGCTCTGGCATCAGGAACAGTTCTTCGCCGCACTCGGCATGGGATCGTTCGCGGACTCGATCAAGACGCTGCACAAGCTGGGGCGCTCGCTCGGCGAACACCACGACCTCGCGCTGCTCGACGAGCGCTGTGGAACGGCGTCCGATTCCTTCGGCAGCTCCCGATACGTGCGCCGATTCCGCCGCTTCCTCCATCGGCGCCTCCGCGATCTCGAAGAGAGAGCAGAGTCGACCGGCAGCGATCTTTTCGCCGCGCGAGTCCGTGACTGGGCCCGAGTCTCCGGCTCTCCGCTGGCGAAACGCGTCGGTCCGAAGAAGGTTCGGCAGCGCCTTCGGCTCGTGCACCGCGAAAACGCCGGCTGAATCCATCGATCACTTCGAATACGCGCGCCTGGCCTGCACCTCGACCAGCCGCCACTCTCCCGGCCGTTCGAACACCGCGGCGCTCAGTTTTCCGCCGTACACGCATCCCGTGTCCAGGCCGATCGCCCGCCGGTCGATCTTCGCCTCGCGCCGCGGCGTGTGTCCGTAGACCACGATTGCCTCGCCGCCCCACACCTCGGACCAGAAGGCGTCGCCCCGCGACTCCTTCCCTTTCGGCACCATCTCCCAGCCGTCGCCATTGCGGCGGATGTAGCGCAACTCGAGCGCGGCCCGGCGCGGGCAGCTCCCGTCCGGCATCACGCCGCCATGCACGACGATGATCCCCGCCTCCGGCACGTCGATCCGCAGCGGCCAGCGGGCAATCTCCTGAAGCAGATCGCCGCGCTGCAGGACGCTCCGGTCGGCCCGGCCGGCTATGAAGCGTCTCCAGCTTCCGGCCCGCTCGAGCATCTTGGCGTCGTTGTTGCCGAGGACCGTGCGGAAGTTCCGCGCCTTCCATAAGTCGACACAGCGGTCGGGCGCCGGACCCTTCCGCGTCAGGTCGCCGACCGCGATCACCACGTCGTGTTCGGAGGCATTCAGCCGGTCGAGCAGTTCGACGCCTTCGTCGTAGCAGCCGTGGATGTCGCCGATGAAAATGTGCCGTCGCATGACCACGCCCTTGAAATGTCCATTCCACTACACTAGTTTCGCCCCTTCGCATGGCCGAACGCAGCGACTACAAGAAGACGCTCAACCTGCCGCAGACCGCCTTTCCGATGCGCGGCAACCTGCCGCAGAGCGAGCCGAAGCGCCTCGATCGCTGGCGGGAGATCGATCTGTACCGACGGATCCGCGAGAAGTCGGACGGCAAGCCGAAGTTCGTCCTGCACGACGGTCCGCCCTACGCCAACGGCCCGATCCACATGGGGCACGCGCTGAACAAGGTGCTCAAGGACCTCGTGGTCAAGTCGCGCACCATGCTCGGCTACGACTCGCCCTACGTCCCCGGCTGGGACTGTCACGGCCTGCCGATCGAGCACGAGGTGCGCAAAGTCCTCGGATCGAAGCGGGAGCAGATGACGGCCGCCGATTTCCGGCGCGCGTGCCGCGACTTCGCGGCGAAGTTCGTCGATCTCCAGCGCGAGGGCTTCATCCGCCTCGGCGTTCTCGGCGATTGGTTCAATCCGTACATGACGATGTCCTACGACTACGAGGCGACCATCGCCGGCGCCCTCGGCCGTTTCATGCAGACCGGCATGGTCTACAAGGGACTGAAGCCGATCCTCTGGTGCACCTACGACCAGAGCGCCCTGGCCGAAGCGGAAGTCGAGTACGAGGAGCGGACCTCGCCGTCGATCTACGTCCGCTTCCGGTTGACGGACGAGTCGGTCACGAGTCTCGATCTGCCGATCGAGAAGCCGCTGTACGCCGTCATCTGGACGACGACGCCCTGGACGCTGCCCGCAAACCTGGCGATCGCCGTGAAGCCGGAGTCCGAGTACTCGGTCGTCGAGCACGATGGCACGAACTACATCATCGCCACGGAGCTGCTCCACGCGGCGGCGCAGAAGTTCGGATGGCACGGCGAGCGGGTGGTGAAGGTCTTCAAGGGAACGGCGTTCGAGTATCTGAAGTACCGCCATCCCTTTCTGCCGCGCGAAGGGATCTTCGTCCTCGCCGACTACGTGGCGCTCGATACCGGAACGGGATTGGTGCACACCGCGCCCGGCCATGGCGCCGACGACTTCAACACCGGACGCAAATACGACCTCGACGTCTACACACCGGTCGACCACCGCGGCGAGTTCACGCCGGACGTGCCGCAGTGGGCGGGCATGCACGTGTTCAAGGCCAATCCGCAGATCATCGAGCTGCTCCGCGAGCGCGGCGCGCTGCTGCACGCCGAGACGATCACCCACTCCTATCCCCATTGCTGGCGCTGCAAGAACCCGGTGATTTTCCGCGCGACCGAGCAGTGGTTCATCTCCATGGAAGAGAAGGGGCTCCGGCGGGCCGCGCTCGAGCAGATCCACCAGGTGCAGTGGTTCCCGCGCTGGGGAGAAGACCGCATCGCCGGCATGGTCGAGAACCGCCCCGACTGGTGCATTTCGCGACAGCGCCTCTGGGGCGTGCCGATCACGGTGCTCTACTGCGAAGCCTGCGCGGAGCCGGTGACCTCGCCGGAGTTCTTCGCACGCGTGACGGAACTCTTCCGCCGCGAGGGAGCGGATGCCTGGTTCGAACATCCAGCGAACGACTTTCTGCCCGAGGGACATCGTTGCGCCTGCGGCAAAGCGGGGTTTCGAAAAGAGAGCGACATCCTCGATGTCTGGTTCGATTCGGGCTGCTCGAACCTCGCCGTTCTGAAGGCGCGGCCGGAACTGACCTGGCCGGCCGCCGTCTACCTCGAAGGCCACGATCAGCACCGCGGCTGGTTCCAGTCGTCGCTGCTGATCTCGGTGGCCACGACGGGCCGCGCGCCGTACAATACCGTGCTCACGCACGGCT
>DATFUW010000414.1:0-3391 GCA_035260605.1 Thermoanaerobaculia bacterium
GATCTGGCTCGTCGCGGAGTCGGATGTGGAGCAGTTTCTTCAGGGCATGATCCAGATTGCCGCTGCCTATCACCACGTGCAGCGCGGGACATACCGAGGGGCGGTGCGCCTCTTCGCCGCCGGGCTCGGGCGGCTGGAGGCGTTTTCTGCTGATTTCTGCGGAGTCGACCGTGCCGGGATGGAGCTCGCGGCGCGGCGCGACCGGGAGTGGCTCGAACGGGCGTCGCTGGCCCCCGCCGAGCCGCTGGAGGAACGCAAATATCCGAAGTTGCGCGCCGCCGCCGGTGCGCCGATTGCACCGCCTTCGTTGCAGTGGTGACAGCGAGGCCGATCACGCTACAATTCGGCTCCCATCCCATTTCCGACAACACTGGCGTGCGGGGGATCCAGATGCAGGATATCGATCAGCGGGACCGGGAGCTGTTGGGCGCCTTGCAGGGAGAGATTCCTCTGGTGTCGACTCCGTATGCGGTCATCGGGCAGATGATCGACATGGCGGAAAAAGAGGTCATCAAGCGCGCCGAGCGCCTCAAGCGTGAGGGGATCGTGCGGCATCTGGCCGCGCAGTTCGATCCGCGCGCGCTCGGCTACCGCTCGTCATTGGTGGCCGCGCGAGTCAGCCCCGAGCGGATCGACGAGGCCGCCGCCGTGATCAACGCCCATCCCGGCGTGACGCAGAATTACAAGCGCAACAACGACTTCAACCTCTGGTTCACCATCGCCGTCTCTCCCAACTCGCAGCTCGGACTGGAGAAGACCATTCAGCTCCTCGGCGAGGATGCGGATTGCGAGGCCGTCCGCCCGCTGCCGACGCTCCGGCTCTTCAAGGCCACCGCGCCCGACGGCTCCGACACGCACGGCGCCGACGACACGCACGTCGACGAGCAGTACGTCCCGCTGACGCCCGCGGAGATCGAATGCGTCCGCCTGCTGCAGCACGATCTTCCGCTGCAGCCGCGGCCCTTCGACATCCTGGCGAAGAATGGCGGTATCAGCGCCGACGAGATGCTCTCCACCGCGCGGACGCTGCAGAAGCGCGGACAGATCCGCCACTTCGGCGCGATCGTGCAGCCGCAAAAGCCGGGCTTCTCCGCCAGCGTCATGGCTGTCTGGAAGGTCCCCGAGGGACAGCTCGAGCAAGTTGCCGCACGAATGGCGCAGAACCGCGCGGTCTCGCACTGCTACCTCCGCCCGGTCTACGACGATTGGCCCTACAACCTCTACACCATCGTGCACGGCCGTTCGGTCGACGAATGCGAATCGATCGTCAACGACCTCGTCTCCGACACCGGCATCTCCGACAAGCAGGCGCTCTTCCCGACACGCGAGTACAAGAAGTCGCGCATCACCCTGTTCGCTCAGGATGCCGAGGAGTGGGAAGCGGCACACGGCGCGCGGAAGTCCGCCACCGTCGCCGGCTGATCCGCCCTACTTGATATTTTCCGGATAGACGGTGACCGTGCTTTGCGCGCGAAGCTCGTTCGTCAGCTTCGTCACCGACTGCATGATCTCGCCCATGTGCTGCGTCATCAGGATCTGGCGGATCTTCGCCTTCGCCTGATCGAACGGCTCGGTCCCGGCGGGCTGCTTTTCCTCGACGAACAGCAGGTGATACCCGAACGGACTCTCGATCACGCCGCTCGGAACGCCGATCGGCATGCCAAACGCCGCGTCGTCGACCGGCTTGACCAGTTGTCCGCGGACGACCCATCCGAGATCGCCGCCCTCGGTGGCGGAAGCGTCTTCGGAGTAGCGCCGCGCGGCCTGGGCGAAGGCGTTCAGGCGCATCTGCGCTGCCGCCGTGGGAGAGGCGGCGCGGGCGTCCATGTTGTAGCCGTGCAACTCCGCGGCGATGCGCTGGATGACGTCCAGCGCCGCCTGCTTCGAGCGGGGGTGCGGCCCGGTGTTGGACGCGGTGATCACGATGTGCCGGACATGGATGCGCTCCGGAGTGGCGAACTCCGCCTGGTGCTGGTTGTAGTAGTCGCGCATCGCGGCATCGCTCACGATGCCGGAAGCGACGACGTCGCGCACGTAGGTGTCGAACAGCGCGGAATCGGCCGCGACCTTCATCTCCTGGCGCACTTCCGGGCGGCGGTCGAAGCCCGACTTGATGGCTTCCTGGATCACCAGCCGCTTGCGGAGGTAGTTCTCCAGAAACGCCCCCTTCCCGCCCGAGTTGTCGTACTGCTCGCGCATCTGCGCGGGGAGTTCGTCGTACATCCGGTCGAGCTGCGCCTCGGTGACCGTCTCGCCATTGACCATGGCCACCGTCTTGGAAGGGGGGGTCGTCTGGGCAAAAGCGACGGAGGCGATTGCGAGCGCGAAGAGAGCAAGAACAGCCGTTCGTTTCATCGCGGTGACCAACAGGGCCTTGCGAACTCGCATTCCGACGTCACGTCGACACTTCGATGGTTTTCTCCAAATGGTAGAGCCGAGAGGAGCACGCCCTCAGAGGGGCCGCTTCATTTCTCCACCGAGATGCAGAATTCTCTCTACTCACTGTAGAAAAACATCGAAGTGTAGACCTGCCCCCAAGACCCTCCTCCGCGATGGGTGTCAAGAAGATTTTCTTGTTTTCCACCGCTGCGGAAATCTTTGCTACGCTGAGACGGCACCCCGAACCCGCGCTGCTGAAAAACTGTGGAGGCGCTGTGAGCCGTTCCGCGCGACGAAAAATCGACCATAGAATCCGCGCGTTCGTCCAATGAGCGTAGCCCAGCTCGACAGCGTGCTGGACCGGCCGTTGCCGCAGAACCCCGATGCGGAACGCGCGGTCCTCGGATCGATTCTGATCAACAACAACGCGTTCTACCGCGTCGTTTCGCTGGTCGACACTCCGGACTTCTTCAAAGACCCGCACCGCGTCATCTTCGCCACGATGCGCAGGCTCGCCGAGGAGAGCCGCGAGATCGACCTGCTGACCCTGAAAGACGAGCTGTCCAAGCACGCGCAACTCGACGGCGTGGGTGGCGCGGCCTACATCTCCTCGCTCGCCGACGGCATCCCCGACGTGGCCAACGTCGAGCGCTACGCACGCATCGTCAAGGAGAAATCGATGCTGCGCCGGCTGATCGTCATGGGCAACAGCGTGATGCGCGCGGCGCTCGACACCCCGAACGAGCCGGCGGACGTGCTGAGCATCGCCGAGAAGTCGCTCTACGAGATCGCCGAGGGAAGCATCGACAAAGGGTTCGTCGGGCTCGATCGCATCACCCGCGCGAACATGACGGCCATCGAGCAGTTGCAGCACGCGGGAAAGCTGCTCACCGGAATCCCGACCGGCTACGACCGCTTCGACGAGTTCACCTCCGGCTTTCAGAACCAGGACCTGATCATCCTCGCCGCGCGCCCGTCGATGGGGAAGACGAGCTTCATGATGAACATCGCC
>DATFUW010000415.1:0-4372 GCA_035260605.1 Thermoanaerobaculia bacterium
CCTGGCAGAACCTGGAAGTCATCCGGCTCGGTCACGAGGCCACGCGGCTGCAATCCGAGCGCAAGCAGATCGAGAACGAGAACAAAGCGCTGCAGGTTCAGATCGACCGCCTGACCTCGCTCAGCGCCGTGGAGCAGAAGGCGGCGGCGCTCGGATTCGAGCGCATCGACCCGCGCACCATCGTCGTCGTGCAGCCTCCATCCGCCGACCCGAGCTCCCGACCGACCCAGGCCGCACGCCGATGACCCTCCCCGACCGTCGCCATCTTCAGCTCTTCGCCTTCCTGGCCGCGTGGACGGTGATCGTCATCGCCAGGCTGGCGCAGGTGCAGCTCGTCCGGCACGACGAATACCTCGCGCGCGCGCAACGCCAGCAGGAGCGCACCATCTCGCTCGAGCCGGTCCGCGGGTCGATTCTCGACGCGCGTGGCTCGGTGCTGGCCGAGAGCGTCGCTGCCGTCTCCATCTATGCCGACCCCCAGTCGATCGAGGACGCCGAGACGACGGCGCGCGCGCTGGCGAGAGTGCCGGGCATCGGGATGAAGGCCGCGGAAATCGAAGAGAAGCTCGGTTCGAAGGCCAGCTTCGTCTGGATCGCGCGCCAGTTGCCGGTGGAAGTCGGCGACGCCATCCGCAAGCTGCATCTCCCGGGCGTCGCCCTGATGGACGCGCACCGCCGCACCTATCCGAAGGGATCGCTCGCAGCCAGTGTGGTGGGATACGTCGGCGTCGACGGGCAGGGGCTCGGAGGGATCGAACACTCATTCGACTCGGTGATCCGCGGCCGCGAGGGAAAGGTCACGCTCCTGCGCGACGCGCGGCGGGGCATGTACCTCGTCGGCGGCGAAGGGGCCAACCGGGCGATCGACGGCGACGACGTGGTGCTGACGATCGACTCCGTCGTGCAGTTCATCACTGAACGTGCGCTGTCGAAGGCCGTGGCGCGGTGGCACGCGGCCGCGGGGGTGGCCATCGTCATCCGTCCCGCGGACGGCGCGGTGCTGGCAATGGCCTCCGTGCCGACGTTCGACCCGAACCACTTCGCCGACTTCCCGCCCTCGAGTTGGCGCAACCGGAACGTGCAGGACATCTACGAGCCGGGGTCGACCTTCAAGATCGTGACCGCGTCGGCCGGCCTGGAGGAGGGGATCGTCACTCCGTCGCAGATCATCGACTGCGGCAACGGCGGGATCGACGTCGGGAACGTCGAGATCCACGAGCACGGCGGCAACCGCTACGGGATGATGTCGTTCGAAGACGTGATGCTGCATTCCTCGAACGTCGGCGCCATCCGCGTCGGACTGGCGCTCGGCGAGGAACGCTTCTACCGCTACATCCGGAAGTTCGGGTTCGGCGAGCGCACCGGGATCCAGCTTCCGGGAGAGACGGCCGGGCTGCTCCGCCGCACCGATCACTGGTCGCAGGTCTCGAATGCCAGCATCTCCATGGGACAGGAGATCGGCGTGACGCCGCTGCAGGTCGCGACGGCCTTCGCCACGATCGCCAACGGCGGCGTGCGCGTTCCGCCGCGAATCGTCGATCGGGTCATCGACGACAAGGGCGAGGTCGTCTTCCGCCCTGCGCCGCGCCCTCCTGTCCGGGTGATTTCCGAGCGCACCGCGGCCGTGCTGAACGAGATCCTCAAGGCGGTGGTGGAGCGCGGCACCGGCCGCAACGCCGCCCTCGACGAGCAGATCGTCGCCGGGAAGACCGGCACGGCGCAGAAAGCGGTCCGCGGCGGCTATTCGCCCGACCGCTTCGTGGCCTCGTTTGGCGGGTACGTGCCGGCCGACCGGCCGCGGATCGCGATTCTGGTAGTCATGGACGAGCCGCGTGACAACGAGTACGGCGGGACCGTCGCCGCGCCGGTCTTCAAGGAGATCGCCGAGCCGGTCCTCCGCTACCTCGGCGTGCCGCCCTCGCTTCCCGCGCGCACCGTCCGGGAACGAACGCCGCTGCTGGCCGGATTTTCGCAACGGCAGGAGCCGGGACTCCGTGCGGCCGGGCGAGTCCCGGACGTCCGTGGACTCGATCTGCGCGCCGCCGTCGCTGGTGCGACCGCGGCCGGGCTGAGAGTCCGCACCATCGGGAGCGGCGTGGTCCAATCACAACTTCCTCTGCCGGGAGCCGTGTTGCCGGAAAGCGCGATGCTGACGCTGCATCTATCGGAGGCCATGCAGTGAAACTGCGCGACCTCCTGCTCGACGTGCCGCTGCGCGCGGCGGACGGCGATCTCGACCTCGAGATCACAGCCGTGACGGCCGACTCGCGCCTGGCCGTCGAAGGCTCTCTGTTCGTGGCCATCCCCGGCACCCGGCACGACGGCGCGGAGTTCATCGGGCAGGCGCTCGACAAGGGCGCGATCGCCGTCGCCGCGCAGGCCCCACCGGCCCCCGGCCGCCGGTCGCGCGCTGCCGTCACCGTCGACGATCCGCGCGCCGCGCTGGCCCGCATCGCCGCGAACTTCTACGGCCGACCCGCGGAACGGCTCTCGCTCGTCGGCGTGACCGGCACCTCCGGCAAGACGACCACCACGAAGATGATCGAATCGATCTTCGATGCGCTCGGCGAACCGGTCGGGTTGATCGGCACCATCGAATACCGCGCCGGCGCCGAGCGGCTCCTGGCCGACCGCACCACGCCCGATGCCGTCGTCCTGCAGCAGTGGTTCGCGCGGATGGTGGAGGCGGGCGTGCGGCACGCGGTGATGGAAGTCTCATCGCATGCCCTGGCGCTGAAGCGAACGTATGGCGTGCCGTTCGCCGCCGCGGTCTTCACGAACCTGTCGCACGAGCACCTCGACTTCCACGGAACCATGGAGGAGTACTTCTCGGCCAAGCGGATCCTGTTCGATCAGATCGATCGCACGAAACGCACGGCGATCGTCAATCTCGACGACCCGTGGGGCAGGCGTCTGGCGAACCAGCTCGGCAGCGCCGTGCTCTCGTTCGGCCGCGATGCTGCAGCCAATGTCCGGCCCGCCGACGGATTCACGATCGACGTCCACGGGCTGCGCGGCACCGTTCTGACTCCGGCCGGAGCGATGCGCGTCGATTCGCCGCTCCTCGGCCTGCCCAATCTCTACAACTGGCTGGGCGCGATCGGCGCGGCGGTCGCGATCGGCATTCCGAAGGCAGCCATCGAGCAGGGGATCCGCGACCTGGGCTCCGTCCGCGGCCGCTTCGAGAGCGTCGCCGGCGGCCCTCCGGCGGTGATCGTCGACTACGCCCACAAGCCGGACGCGCTGGAGAAGCTGCTTCACGCCGTGCGCGAGCTCGCCGGTGGAAAGCGCCTGGTCGTGGTGTTCGGATGCGGCGGCGACCGTGACCGCGAGAAGCGGCCGAAGATGGGGGAGATCGCCACCGCGCTCGCCGATTTCACGATCATCACCAGCGACAATCCGCGCAGCGAGGAACCCGCTGTCATCCTGGACGAGATCGAGCGCGGGATCCGCGGCGGGCGCTACGCGCGCATCGCCGACCGGCGCGAGGCGATCGCCCGGGCCATCGATGAGGCCGCCGACGCCGACGTGATCGTCATCGCCGGGAAAGGCCACGAGCTCTATCAGGTGACCGGCGATCAGGTCGTGCACTTCGACGACCGCGAAGAGGCCGAGCTGGCATTGCGAAAAAAGCGACATGAAAAAGTACTTCCGAAATCACGTTGAAATTCATCTTGAAATTACATACAAAATCGTTTTATGATTTGGCCCGCTCGGAGCGATGTTCTGTTCCGGCTCCGCCGTTCCGTTTCAGCGTGGGTGGACGGATGGTGATCGCCAGGCAGTCGTGGGGGAAGGGGAGCGATCGCCGAGGACGAAACGCGGCGGGGCCGGAAGAGAACCATTGCTCTTCGCGCGGCGCCGGCGAACGGAGGCACCGATGCCCACGTTGACCGTGCGCGAGTTGGCCGAGATGACTGGCGGCGACGTCGTCCAGCATCCCGAGGTCGTCACCTCCTCGGTGGTCATCGACAGCCGCGAGGTCAGACCCGACTCGGTCTTCTTCGCCATCAGGGGTGAGCGGCTCGACGGTCATCAGTTCCTCCCGCAGGCATTGCAGACCGCGCGCGCTGCGGTGGTGACGCTCGTTCCCGACCCGCTCCCCGAGGGGAAGGGGATCGTCCACGTGGCCGACACGACGGCGGCGCTGCAGCAGCTCGCGCGCTCGGTCCGGAAACGCCTGCCCTTCCTCCTCATTGGCATCACCGGCTCGGCCGGAAAAACGACGACCAAGGAGATGATCGCCACGCTCGTGGCCACTGAGCGCCGCACGTGGAAGTCGTGGGGGAACTTCAACAATCTGATCGGATTTCCTCTCTGTCTGGACAACACGCCGGACGACGCCGAGGTCGTGGTCAGCGAGATCGGCATG
>DATFUW010000416.1:0-2873 GCA_035260605.1 Thermoanaerobaculia bacterium
CAACGCGCATGGTCTGCATCGGGTCACCTTTCCCACAGTTCGGCAGTCCCCACACACGCCAGGTGGAGCGATCCCCGACGGCGTCGCAGGAGCGCCAGAACTCGGGGGTGGTGCCACCGTAGATCGGATTCTTCAGCATGCGGCCGAGGCGGCCGTTCTCGATCTCCCACGCCACCTCGCAGCCGAACTGGAAGTTGAGCCGCAGGTCGTCGATCGACCACGACTTGTTCGTGTCGATAAAGATGCCGTGCTTCGTGTCGGCGATGATCTCGTCGAGCGGCGTGGTGCCGGGCTCCAGGTTGATGTTCGTCATGCGGATGATCGGGATGCGGGCCGCGCTTTCCGCGCGCACGGTGCCGTTGGACTTTCGCCCGATCGCCGGCGCGGTGTCGCGGCCGGTGAGATAGTCGACGAAGACTCCGCGGTCGATCAGCGGGAAGCGTTGCGCCGCGACGCCGTCGTCGTCGAACGCGAATGAGCCAATCGAGCCCGGCACCGTGGCGTCGGCGACGATCGTCACCAGATCCGATCCGTATCGAAACTTTCCGAGCATCGCTGGCTGCAGGAACGAGCCGCCGGCGAGCGAGATCTCCAGCCCCATGGCGCGGTCGAGCTCCGTCGGATGGCCGCACGATTCGTGGACCTGCAGCGCGAGCTGCGACGATCCGACGATCAGATCGAACCGCCCCGCGGGCGCCTTCGGCGCGCGGAGCAGCGCGAGCGCTTCGTCGCGGATCTGGCGGCCTTTGGCTTCGAGGTCGAGCCCTTCGATGAACTCCCAGCCGGCGGCCTGAAAGTCGCCGCCGAACGGGTTCGGATAGGTGCGCCGCTGAAACTCGTCCCCTTCGATTGCCAGCGCCTCGATTCCGCCGCCCATTTCCGTGGTCGTCTGTTCGATGAAGCTTCCGTCGGTGGAGGCGAAGATCTTTTCCTGGCGGTACGACGCGATGTCGCCCGCGGCCTGATGGATGCGCGGGTCGCCGCGCATGGCCTCGGTGGCCTGCAGGAGATGGTCGATCTTGCGGGCCAGCGGGATGGACCACGGATCGATGCGGAACCGCGACTGCCAGGAGGCGACGCGCGGCTCGACTTCGCTCAGCACGACCGCGCCGGTGACCGTCAGGTTGCTGGCGGCCGCGACCTCGAGCGCCCGGCGCGCCGTGGCGCGGATCGACTCCTCGCCGAGGTCGCTCGTGGTGGCGAAGCCCCACCCGTTGCCCGCCAGGACGCGCACGCCGAGCGCCCGGTCGAGCGTCGAGGCCAGCGTATCGACCTCTCCGTTCCGTACGCGGACGTGTTCCTCAACAGTGGCGGTGAAGCGAAGATCGGCGTACCTTAGGGAAGGACCGCGCAACCCTGCCAGGGCATCCTCGAATTGCTGGCGCGTCGGTCGCATGGGCGCGCGCGATTATAGAATTGAGTGACGTGATGGGCGGATGGCAAACAATCCGGCGCCTGGCGCGCCGCCTTCTGATCGCCACTCTGATCGTCGCCGGCGCGCTCTGCGGGGTCGCCGCGGTGGTCTTCCATGAGTTCGTCGATCTGGCGCAGCGCTTTCTGATCCAGCCGGCCCTGCAGCAGCACGGCATCGTCCGCTTCGGCCTGCTGGTGATCGTTCCCGCGCTGGTCACCGGGATCCTGGCCGTCATCGTCGGGAGGTTCGCGCCGATCACCCCGGGGGCGAACCTGGCCCGCGTCCGCCGCGCCTATCTCCAGGAGCCGGAGGTCCTCGACACCCGGAGCGTCCTTTTCACGTTCTTTCTGACGCCGCTGTCGCTCGGCTCGGGCGTGCCGCTCGGCCCCGAGACGCCGATCGTGGTCGTGACCAGCGGGCTCTGTACCGGCATCGCGCGGATCCTCAAGCTCCCCCGCAAAGTGGTGCGCGGCATGATCCCGGTCGGAACGGCGGCCGGCATCTCCGCGATCTTCCGAACGCCGATCACCGGTGTGGTCTTCGCCGTGGAAGAGGTTCTGGGCACGACCTCGCGCGGCGTGCTGGGCGGCACGATCGTCGCCGCGGTCGCCGCTGCCGTAGTGCAGCACATGATCCTCGGCAAGCAGCGCCTGCTGCCGGCTTCGGCAGCCACCTGGACGCACGTCTCGGAACTGATCGGTTTCGCCCTGGTGGGAGCGCTCGCCGGAACGTTCGGCGGTCTGGCCATCCGTTCGATCGAGGTGGCGCGGCCGTGGCTCAAACAGCGCATCCCCTCGACCGTCGCGCGCGCCATGCTCGGCGGCGCCAGCATCGGGTTGATGGGCTTCTTCGTGCCCTCGATGCTGAGCGTCGGCTACGGATCGACCTCACTGCTGCTCCGCGGCGGCGGCGATCTCTACTTCGCCGCGGCATCGTTTGGCGGAAAGGTCCTCGGCTTCGTGGCCGCGATGTCCGCCGGCCTGCTCGGCGGTACCTTCGCCCCGTCGCTCTTCATCGGCGCATCGCTCGGATCGATGATCGGACACGCGGCGCGCCTCCTCGGAGGCAACACCATCGACCCGGGCGCCTATGCTCTGGTCGGCATGGGAGCCTTCTTCGGCGGATTTCTGCGCTGCCCGATGGCCGCGGTGCTGATCGTCCTCGAGCTGACCAACGACTACGACCTGATTCTCCCGCTGATGCTCGCCGTGGCCATCTCCACGGCGATCTCCACCCGGCTCGCCCCACGCACGCTCACCGAGGAGCAGATGATCGACGAGGGATACCGGGAGAAGGAGGCCGATGCCGATCCACTGGGCGTCCTCCCGGTGATCGAGGTCATGGCGCCGACGGTGCAGACCTTTCCCGCCGACATCCCGCTCAAGACTGTCGTGGAGATGACCTTCGATCAGCGGCACCGGCAGTACCCGATTGTGAACGCCGGCGGCGTGCTCCTCGG
>DATFUW010000417.1:0-7233 GCA_035260605.1 Thermoanaerobaculia bacterium
GGCCCTGCAGGCGACCGCGGCGGAGCGCGAGTCGCTGAAGCGTGCGCGCGTCGCGTTCTGGCTGGCCATCCCCGCGGCGCTGCTGATTGCGGCCGTCGGCGGATTTCTGCTCGTGCGGCGGAGCCTGGCACCGGTCGCCGCGATCGCCGAGACCGCGTCGCGGATTCAGGCCGAAGACCTCTCCACGCGCATTGCCATCGCCGATCCAGGCGACGAGCTGGGACGCCTCGGCGCGGTGCTCAACGATCTCTTCGATCGGCTGGAGCGGTCGTTCGCCCAGCAGCGGCAGTTGATCGCCGACACCTCGCACGAGCTGCGGACCCCGGTGACCGTGATCCGGAGCGAAGCGGAGGTGGCGCTGTCGCGCGAGCGGACGCCGGAGGAATACCGCGCCGCGCTGGAGATCGTCCGTTCCGAGTCAGCGCACCTGACGCATCTGATCGAGGGCGTGCTGACGCTGGCGCGGGCCGACGCGCGGCAGATCCGGATCGCCGACGAGCCGTTCTCGCTGACCGCGGTGGTGTTGGAGAGCGTGCGGACGGCGGGGACATTGGCGCGCGCGCGGAGCGTGGAACTGGAGCCGCGCGCGGACGGCCTGATGCCCATGCGCGGCGATCCGGAGCTGATCCGCCGCATGCTGCTGAATTTGTTGGACAATGCGATCAAGTTCAGCGATGCCGGCGGCCGCGTGCATGTGACCGCCGAGGCGAACGGCTCGAACTACATCGTGCGCGTAGCTGACAGCGGCCGCGGAATCCCCGAGACCGACCAGCCGAAGATCTTCGACCGCTTCTACCGCGCCGATCCCGCCCGCGTGCGCGACGGTCAGGGCCTCGGACTGGCGATCGTGCGCTGGATCGCCGAGGCACACCACGGCACCGTGCGCCTCGCCAGCTCGGGGCCGGGCGGGTCGGTGCTCGAGGTCACCCTTCCCGGCGCGAGAAGCGAGTGACGAGCGCGTCCGCGGGGCAACGCTCCTCTTCTTGTGCCTCCCGTCACACGCGCGGCGCGTCGCCTGACCTCGATTGCCGGCACAGCGCGACGGATGCTTCCATGCCGAGGAGGTGTCGCATGCGAGGAAGGCGACTTCTTTGGATCGGGGGCGCGGCGGCGGCGCTGACCTGGGCGGCTCATCGCAGAGACCTGAGCGCGGCGCGGAGGCGGATCGAAACGGGACGGCAGATCCTCGACTCGGGAACGCTTCCGATCGAGTTCGCGGAGTCGGGGAACGGGCCGGCGGTCCTCCTCGTCCACGGCGCCGGAGGAGGGTTCGATCAGGGGATCGCGCTCGGGCGCGCGTTTCTCGGCGACGAGTATCGGGTCGTCGCGCCGTCGCGCTTCGGATATCTGGGCACCTCCCTGCCGGCCGACGCATCCGCGGAAATGCAGGCCGAGGCGCATTTGCGCCTGCTCGACGCGCTGCAGCTCGATCGCGTGCCGGTCGTCGGCGTTTCCGCCGGCGCTCCGTCGGCCATGCAACTCTGCCTGCGTCACCCCGATCGCTGCTCCGGGCTGGCGCTGATCGTTCCGCTCGCCTGGGCCCCCAACCGGCCGCCCGCACGCGCCCCTTCGGCGTTCTTCGAGGTGGTCCTGAACACCGTCGCCGCGTCCGACTTCCTCTTCTGGGCGGCGTCGAAGGCCGCGCACAGCATCATGCTGAAGACGATCCTCGGCACTCCAGCGGAGAACTACCGAACGGCGACCGCCGCCGAGCGCCGTGCGATCGACCGGATGCTCGGCGAGATCCTGCCGATCAGCCGCCGCTTCGCCGGAATCGCCAACGATGCAGCCGTTTCCGCCGGCCTGACGCGCTACGCGCTCGAACAGATCCGCGTTCCGGCGCTGGTGGTCAGCGCGGCCGACGATCTCTACGGCACGTACGAGAGCAGCTTGTACACCGCCGAACAGATCCCGCACGCGCGATTCGTGGCCTTCCCGACCGGCGGCCATCTGCTCGTGGGACACCACGCGGAAGTGCGCGCAGAGCTCGCCGTGCTGCTGGAGGAATGCGGCACCAGGGTCTCGGACCGGACGCCTATGGCGCGTTCGATCTGACGGCCTCCACGGTTCCGGAGAGACACCGTTTGCTCCCGGCGTCGCGGCCGAGATCCCATGTGAAGCCGGAGACGGCGCCGCCGGGCGCGCGATGCACGACGAGCTTCCAGCCGTCGTATTTGTCGAACCAGAGGTCGCGCGTGACGGCGATCAGCTCGCGTTGCTCGCCGGGACAGATCGCCGCTCCGACCTTTCCGCCGGTCACCGCGATGCGGATCAGGGATTCGCCGGCGCGGTAGGTCCCCGCGAGCTCCTCGTCTTCGGCCGCCGTCAATGTTGCATGCGGGAGGATCTGGGGCAGGAAGCGCGGTGTTCCCCCGGCGTTCATCGGCGTGCGCGTCGAAAGCCGGAAGCGCTCGCCCTTCCTCAGAAAGTAGAACTCGTCGTTCGCCAGGACGATTGCCGGATCGTAGATGGCCACGTACCCGTCGAGAACCGTGAACTCGTCGCCGTGCACGACGATCGCCGCCTTTTCGTCGAGTCCGATCCCCAGCAGTTCGGGATGGGCGTGGATGATGGGCAGAAGATCGAACTGCCGGTTGCGAACGAGGAGGTGCTGGTCGATCGCCGAGTTCTTCAGAAAGCCGAAACCGCGCTGGTGATCCCCGATGGGAGGAAGCGCGCCACGCGTGTCGCCGCGCACCAGATACGAACCGAGGATCGTGGCCCCGGCCGAGGTTCCGCCGATGACGCCGCCGCGCTCGAGCAACCGCCGGAGCGCGGCTTCAGTCTTCGTTCCAAGATAGGCATCGGCGAGACGCCACTGGCGCCCACCGATGAACCAGACGCCGGTGGCCTTCTCCAGCGGCGCAATGAATTCGGCGGAATCGGCAACCTGTCGGGAGGTCGTGTGCAGCAGCGAGATCGAGGTGACTCCCTGCTCGCGAAATCCGCGGAACTCGTCCTTCTGGAAATCCTCGCCGTAGTCGTCGAGCCCGGCGGCGGTCGGAATGACGACGATGTTCGCCCTCGCCCCGCCGGCCAGCCGGATGAATTCATCGCGCGGGATCGTCGAAGCACCACCGCCCTGGATGACGAGCGTTCCGGACGCGGGGGCCGAGGTTTGAGCGAACACCAGTGCCGGCCAGACGAGCGTTGCAATCGCGATCCACGTTCTGCGCATTCATTCCTCCGTCGAACGATGGCCTATGACAGATCAACTGACTCCTGCTGGAATGGGGCTCGGGACACATCGGATGCCGGATTCTCCTGGCTGGCGCGGACCGCGGCGATGATCTGATCCCACACTTCGCGGGCGCGTGCTTTTCGGAACGCGAACCGGAGCCGTGCGTGCGAGCGGCGGCTGTAGACGTCGATCTGATCGACGCCGAAGATCAGCCGCAGCGCGGTGATCCATCCGGCCGACGGGCTGCCCCCTTTCCCGATTGCGTACGACAACCAGGCAAGCAGCCCGGCCAGTGCGGCGCACACAATCGGGAAGAGCAGGCCGCGGTATGGGTGGAACGTGACCAGAACGACATCCTCGAAGAGGACGCGCCAGCGACGCACCTGATAATTGTCGTACTCGTCGACGACCTTCTGTGTGATGCTGGCGATCTCGTCGCCGACCGTCGGCGAGGCCTCCGGAACCGCGATCTCTCCGCCGCGGGCCAGCTCGCTCGCCTTCTCCCCCAGCCGGATACTCCCGAGCAGTTCGGAATCGGGCTTCTGGAAATCGAACTTGGCGTTGCCGCCGAGAGCGTGGATGGTCGAAGTCAGGCGCCCGATCACCACGAGGTCGGTCGTAGCGTTCGCTGCGGCGGTGGCTTTTCGCGTTCGCCGCGATCTTCTCCATCGTCGTGGTCGTGGGCCTTTCATCGTGGCAGGAACTCTGGGTAGTCTACGTCGAAGCGAGTTGGGCACCTCGGCTTCGGCGTCCCCGACTGGCTGCGGCTCGTGCCGGTCGACTTCGAGGCCGGCCAGTCGTGGCGTGACGGACTGGCGGGCGCCGGATTCGATCCCTCGCGACCCGCGGTCGTCGCCTCCACCGGCGTGTCGATGTATCTGACGCGTGAGGCGAACCTGGAGACGCTACAAGAGATCGCGGCGCTGGCCCCCGGCACCACGCTGGCCATGACATTCATCCTACCGCTGGATCTCATCGATGCCGAGGAGCGCGAGCAGCATCGCGCGGTATACGCCCGCGCCCGCGCCGCCGGCACGCCGTTCGTCAGCTTCTTCACGCCGGACGAGATCGTGACCCTGGCGCGCGAGGCCGGCTTCGGCGAGGCCCGCACTGTCTCGACGGCCGATCTCACGGAGCGGTACTTCCGCCGCCGCACCGACGGCCTTCGCCCATCGACCGGAGAGTCCTTTCTCGTGGCGTCGCGCGCTCACATGTCGAAGAAAAGCCCCTGATTGACGACCTGCCACTGGCCGCCGGCTTTCTTCATCGTCACGCCGCCTTTGATCTTCTTCCCGTCGTGATCGATTCCCCGGACGTCGATCTGGGCCGAGTTTCCCTTCCCCAGGCCGCCGAGGACCGTCACCGTCTTCGGATAATTGAGCGACAGCCCTTCGAAGAAGTCCTTCATCTCCGACCCCTTCGGCCGCTCGGAGGGGACCTGCTCCGGCGGGAGGCGGAGGTGCGCCCCGTTCCAGTCGTTGGCCTGAATGGCCTTGACGAGCGCCGCGTACGAAGCGCCCGGCTCCCCGCCGCCGGCGCCGAGAGGTTTTGGCTTGGGAATGGCCGTGATGGGGACGTCGTAGGAGAGATGAAAGTCGTAGACGTCGGCGAACAGCTTGCCAGGCTTGCTCGTGGAGCATTCACCGGCAATTCGCGTCGCCGTCTCGGCCGTGGACTTCGCGGGAAAATTCTCGCCGAGGTCGATGTTCTGCGCCGTTTCGCCGAGGAAGCCGCTCACGGCGCAGCGGTGGGGAGCGATCAGCCGGACCAGCACCACGCTGCCGTTCTGCGCCTGCTCATAAAGGGCACCCACGGTATTGATGGCGTCCAGCACGGCCGGACGATTGATCTTGAAGCTCGTCAGGACGACGACCGTGACCGGCTTCGACCCATCCCCTTCCGCCTGAAAAGCAAAGGTATCGACCGGCTGGAATCGGACCTTTCCGTAATGGAAGCTGCCCGCCGCCGCCGATGGAGACACACCGATGGCCAGGCTCAGCAGGCTTGCGCAGAGGAGCGCAACCGTCGACTGTCGCTGCATTTCGATCTCCTGTTTGGACGAAACGATAACACGTGTCTGCGGCCCGAGCGGATCCACCCCCAATTTCGATTGTGCTCCGGGGGCGATGACCGGAGACGATGAAAGGGTCATTGAACGGAGCAATCTCAAGATCTCGTTGCTGGTCGCCGGGTCGCTCGTTGCGGTCGCCCTCGGGGGTGTGGCTGACCCGATTGCGCGACGCGGACATCCGCGGAATGTCCCGCTTCAAGAACCCCATCCTCGTGCATGGCGCCGGCGTGGCGTCCATCGTGTTCTTCTCCGCCTGCGCCCTGTTCGCATTCTCCAGATTCTGGGACAGGAAGGCCGGACTGGTCCTCAACGCCGCCGGGTTCATCGACAACTCGAGCGGCGTCGCGGCAGGCTTCGTCCCATGGACCGAAGTCCAGGAGGTGAGTACCTTCGCCGTCGGGCATCAGCGGATGCTGGTCGTCAAAGTCCGGCATCCGGCCAGGTACATCCAGCGGGGGAACCCGCTCAAACGTGTGCTCAACCGGGCCAATCAACGTCTGTGCGGAAGCCCGATCGCCATCCGATCGAAAACGCTGAACATCGACCTCGACGAACTGCCGGCGCTATTCGACTCGTACGTTTCGCGCGCGAACGCCTGACGATCGGGCTCCCGGCGTTCAGTGCCGCTTCGCTGCCGCCCGCTTCTCCGCGGCCTCGGCGGATTTCGACTCGTGTTGCACGGCGATCACGTTCCCGTTCTTCGCGTCGACGTTCACCTCGGTGGTCGCCTTGCCGCGCAGGATGTCGAACGAGTAGATGAGATGGCCGTTCTCGCGCTCCAGCTCCTGCGACCGGATGCTGCCGTGCGGGACCTCGCGCAGGGCGATGCGCCGGGCCTCGGTCATCGAGATCTTCGCCTCCCGCTGCATCTCGGTCTGCTCATTCTTCTTTTCGGCCCGTTCGGCCGAGGCCGACTCGTGCCTGGCCTCGATCACGTTCCCGTCGATCGCGTCGACGTTCACCTCGGTGATGCCGGTCGATGACCGGATGTCGAACGACCAGATCAGATGCCCGTGCTCTCGCTCCAGCTCGCTCGAGGCGATCTTCCCCTGGTGCACACGTGACAGGGCGATGTGCTCCGCCCTGGCCTTCGAGACTTTCGCCTCCTTCTGCAACTGCGCCTGCGTCTCCGCGGCGCCGAGCGCCGCCACCATCGCGAAGCAAACCAGCAATGCCAACCAGATCCGTTTCATACGATCCTCCCGCACCCCGTCCTGCAAAGAGCGAACATGAACGGCAGGTGAACGCGGTTGCATCCGAGCGGAGGCGGGCGTAGCGTTCGCGGCCATGAAACAGAAATTCGCATTCCTGCTGATCCTCGCGTGCGCGCTCCCCCTCCACGCCGCCTGGCACGTGGCCCGGCACATAGCCATCGGCGGAGAGGGCGGGTGGGACTACATCAACGCCGACGCCGCCGCACGGCGGCTCTACGTGTCCCACTCCGATGCGGTCGTGGTCATCGATCTGAACGACCACAAAGTCGTGGGAACGATCCCCGCGCAGGGGGTGCACGGGATCGTGACCGACGATGCGATGCACCGCGGGTTCATCAGCAACGGGCGCTCCTCGACGGTGACGATCTTCGACACGCAGACGCTGAAGCCGACCGCCGAGGTGAAGGCCACCGGCGACAACCCCGACTCGATTCTCTGGGATCCGGCGACGAAGCACCTGTTCACGTTCAACGGCCGCGGACACAACGCCACCGCGTACGACGCCGATGGGAAGGTGCTGGCGACGATCGCCCTGGACGCCAAGCCCGAGGAGGCGCGGAGCGACCTGGCCGGGCACATCTTCGTGAATTACGAGGACAAGAGCGAGATCGCCGTGCTCGATGCCAACAAGTTCACCGTCGAAAAAGTGTGGCCGATCGCGCCGTGCGAGGAGCCCAGCGGGCTGGCGATCGACCGTGCGCACCACCGCCTCTTCGCCGGCTGCGGGAACCAGAAAATGGTGGCCGTCGATAGCGAGAGCGGGAAGG
>DATFUW010000418.1:0-2864 GCA_035260605.1 Thermoanaerobaculia bacterium
TTCGACGACCCGCCGCACCTTCGAGAGCTCCCGCATCAGGTGAGACTTGTTGTGCAGGCGCCCGGCGGTGTCGATGAGGACGACGTCGACGCCGCGCGACTTCGCCGCGGAGACCGTGTCGTGGGCCACGGCGGCTGGATCGGAGCCCGCCTTGTGTTTGACGATCGGCACGCCGACGCGGTCGGCCCAGAGCTCGAGTTGCTCGATGGCAGCGGCGCGGAACGTGTCGGCCGCGCCGAGGAGCACGCTCTTTCCCTCTGCCCGAAAGCGGCTCGCGAGCTTGGCGATCGTCGTGGTTTTGCCGGTCCCGTTGACGCCGACGACGAGGATGACGAACGGCTTCGCACGCCCGACGTCGATCGGCGAAGGCTCGCGCTGCGGGATCAGCGCGCGTGTCTCGTCCCGCAGGACCACGGTGAGCTGGTCGAGGGTGCCGATGCGCTCGTCCCGAACGCGCTGCTCGATCCGCTCGACCAGCGCTCCGGTGAGCTCGGCGCCGACGTCCGCGCCGAGGAGCCCCTCCTCGAGGCCCTCGATGGCCGAGGCATCGATCGGCAGATCGGGAGTCAGCGACTCCTTCACCTTCTCGATGATCTCGGTGTGAGTCATGAAGAGGCCGCGTTTGAGCTTGGAGAAGAAGGTCTGGTCAGACATGGCGATGCGAACGAGGAAGGGTCAACGATGAACGATGAACGCGCTGAACGACCGCGCCGTTCATCCTTTCCCCCTCCCTCCCTCCCTCCCGGCGATGGCCTGCTTGACCATGTTTTCGTCGATGGTCAGCGTGGCCTGGCCGGCGCTGGCAGGGTCGAATTCGAGGTTGCGAATCACGCGCCGGAAGGTCTCGCGCAGCGCGCGGGCGCCGAGGCGCTTCTGGCGGGCGGCGTCCCAGGCGATGGCGATCAGCGCGCCGCGGGTGATCTGCAGGTCGACGCCGAAGCGCTCGAAATAGGCCCGCGAGGTGCGGAAGATCGACGCGTCGGGCTCGACGAAGATCTTCGCCAGATCCGGCTCGGAGAGATCGTTCAGCACGATGATGGACTCGAACCGCGAGAGGAACTGCGGAGTCATGCCATAGCGGAAGAGATCGTCGTACTTGAGGTAGTCGCGGAGGCGGAACGGCAGTTCCTCGCGGACCTCGCCCGATGCGGAGACCACCACGATTGGCTTCATCGGCGCAACGTCCTGTCCGATGGTGGCGCGGTGGAAGACGCTGTCGTAGAGCTCTTCGAACGCGCCGCCGGCAACGAAGAGAATCCCCGAGGAGTTGACGGCGTGCGTTTCGCCGTCGACCTCGAACTCCACGTTCTCGTTCTCCATCAGGGTGAGCAGCGCCTCCTGGGCGACGATCCCGCGGACGTTGGTCTCACCGCGGACATCGGCGCGGATCTTGTCGACCTCGTCGATGAAGATCATCCCGTGCTCCACGGAGTGCCGCAGCACCTCGAACGGCGCGGCGGGGCCGAAGATCTTCCGCGCATTGAGAAAGAGCCGCGCCAGGACCGCGCGCCCGTATCCCTGCCGCTCCTCGGCCAGGATGTTGGCGTTGATGCGGATCAGGTTCGCGTATTCGTAGAGGTCGGCGCGCGCGGCGAAGAACTGCTCGACGGCGCGCATCAGCGTCGTCTTCCCCGAACCGGAGTTGCCGATGAGCAGGATGTTCGGTGCGGGGTGCCCGACCAGATGCTTCACCAGCGCCACGGAGATCTCGCGGATGGCGTCTTCCTGCCCGACCACGCCGGCGCAGAGTGCGTCGAATACTTCCTTCGGGCGGAGCGAGAAGGGCTTCATCAGCCCGCTATTGTAGTCATCGCACGAACCCGCGTGCGCGCAGCAGCGCAAGGACGCGCTCCGCGCTCTCCTCGGCGGATTCACGCGCCGTCTGCAGGACCAGCTCGGGCGCACCCGGGGGCTCGTACGGATCGTCGATCCCCGTGAAGTTCCGGATCGCTCCCGCGCGCGCCCTGGCGTACATCCCCTTCACGTCGCGCTCCTCGCAGAGCGCCAGAGGCGCATCGACGAACACCTCCACGAACTGCCCCGCGCCGAACATCGCCCGCACCGCGTCGCGCGTCTGCCGGTACGGGCTGACGGCCGCGCAGACGGCCACGCCTCCATGCCGCACGGCCTCCGCCGCGACGAACCCGATCCGCCGGATGTTCGTATCGCGGTCCTCCGTGGAGAATCCGAGGCCACGGGAGAGATTCGTCCGAACGACGTCGCCGTCGAGCAGCGTCGAGATGCGACCCGATTCGAGGAGCAACTCCACGACGCGCTCCGCGATCGTCGACTTTCCGGCGCATGGCAGGCCGGTCAGCCAGATGCAGACACCCTGGCGATGCCTCGGCGGATGGCGTTCGGCGAGGATCTCCGCAACCTCGGGCCGTGTGAACCACGGCGGCAGCGGGACCCCTTTCGCCAGGTATTCGTCGCGCACTTCGGTGCCGGAAATCGCGCGCGTCGCTGCGCCGGCCGGTACGCGCGACACCACTTCGTACCGCTCCTCATCGACGATGTAGACCATCTCGCGGAACGGCACGATGCCCATGCCGATCTCCGCGGCATGGCGCGCCAGGAGCTCCTGCGCATCGTACGTGCCGTAGAACGGACGGCCGGAAGCATCGACACCGGGACTGGCGTGATCGCGTCCGGTGATGAAATGGCTGGCTCCGTAGTTGCGGCGGATGATCGCGTGCCACAGCGCCTCGCGCGGCCCGGCCATGCGCATGGCCAGCGGCAACAGCGAGAGCAGGACTCGTCCGGGCGGAAGATGGCGGTCGATGAGCGCACGATACGTTCGCACGCGCGTGACGTGGTCGACATCGCCGGGGCGCGTCAATCCGACGGCAGGATGCAGCAGCAGG
>DATFUW010000419.1:0-9233 GCA_035260605.1 Thermoanaerobaculia bacterium
TGATGACCAGGGAGATCGCCGCCGCGACCCAGAACTTCCAGCGAATGCCGCCGAAGAACATGGCCACCGCGACCAGCGGGAAGAACGTGGCGGCGGTCCCGAAATCGGGTTCGACGATGATCAGCGCCACCGGGAGCAGAACGATTCCCATCGCACGGAGGAATGACCGCAGATCGAGATAGGCGCGTTCGTTCGATTCGAAGAAGCGGGCCAGCATCAGCGCGGTGAAAATCTTCATGAACTCCGACGGTTGGAACTGGAACGACCCGATGTGGATCCACGACTTCACGTTCGCCGTGACTCTTCCCCAGACGAGCAGGTAGGCGAGCAGCATCAGTCCGATGCCGTAGAGGATCGGCGCGATTTCGAAAAAGGCGTGGTAATCGACGGCTATGAACCCGAGCATCAGGACCACGCCGATGACGATCCAGAGCACCTGCTTGCGCAGCAGATCGAGCGAGGGATCGGTGAAGTAGGTGGCACTGTAGATCAGCAGGCATCCGAGAGCCGCCAGCATCAGCGCGGTCCCGATGAAATTGATGTCGACGGTTCTCAACGACCGGAGGGGAAGCATCAGTGGCCCACGCCGGAGCCGGGGGCCACCGGCGGCGCTTTCGGTTCCTGACCAGGGACGGGCGCCTTTCCTTCCCGGATTTCCTGCAGCGTCTCGGGGTTCTTCAGATCGAGCCGAGCATTCTCCAGTTCCTTCTTGAAGCGCGACTCGAACATCAGCTTGGCCAGCGGTGCGGAGACGACGCCGCCGTGCGTGCCGGCGTGCTCGACGAAGACCACGACGACCATCTGCGGCGCTTCCTTGGTGGCGTAGGCGGCGAACCAGGCGTGGTCGCGGGTCTTGAAGGTCGTGTTGCCGCGCCCGGCGACGACCTGCACGGTGCCGGTCTTGCCACAGATGTCGAGCCCCGCCACGCGCGCATTCCCGCCCGTTCCACCCTCTTCATTGACGACCTTCCACAGCCCGGTCTGCACGGCCTCGAGCGAGTGCTCCGGGAGTTTGACCCGGTGGAGTACTTCGGGCGCGACCTGGAGGCGTTCGGTCGTCCCGTCAGGCTTCACCCGTTCGATCATGCGCACGACGTGCGGGCGATAGACCGTGCCGCCGTTGGCGATGGCGGACATCATGTTCGCTACCTGCAGCGGCGTGACGATCAGCGGGCCCTGTCCGATCGAGACGGAGATGGTCTCGCTCGGATACCACTTTCGGTGCTGCTTTTGTTCGGCCCACTGCGTCGATGGGACGATCCCGGCCTTTTCGCCGTCGAGATCGATCTTGGAGATCTCGCCGAAGGTGAGGTTGTGCGCGTATTGCGCGATCTTGTCGACGCCGAGTCGCGCGCCGGTGTTGTAGAAGAAAATGTCGCACGATTCCTTCAACGCCGTCTCCACGGAGATGGTGCCGTGTCCCTGCGGGCGCCAGCAGTGGAATCGCCGTCCGAAAAAGACAGCGCTTCCGCTACAGGTGAAGGTGGTGCTCGGGGTGATGGCCTCGTCGCCCAGCCCGGCCATGGCCATGACCGCCTTGAAGACCGATCCGGGCGAGTAGAGGCCCTGGATGGCGCGGTTGAGCTCGACCTTGAACGGATTGGAGGAGATCAGTTTCCAGGTATCGGGCGTGAAGCGGCGCGAATAGACGTTCGGGTTGAACTCCGGCGAAGAGACCATGGCCAGCACCTCGCCGTTGCGCGGGTCGAGGGCCACGGCGGCGCCGACGAACTCGTTTTCGATGAAGTACTGTTCGGCGCGCCGCTGCAGATCGAAGTCGAGGGTCAGATAGACGTTGCTGCCGGCGACCGGATCCTGTCGGGCGGAGTGGACCTCCGCCAGCCGCCGCCCGTGGCTGTCGTACTCCCAATACTGCGTGCCGTCACGGCCGCGAAGATAGTCGTCGTACATCATCTCCACGCCGCGTTTCCCGATCAGGTCTCCCTGTTTGAGCTCCTTGTGCTGGGCGAGGTCGCGGTCGTTGACCTCGCCGATGAAGCCGATCACGTGCGAGGCGAACATGCCGTACGGGTAGTTCCGCCGCTGCACCGGCTCGACGTTCAGCTCGGGGAAGGTGAGGCTCTGGGCCTGCACCGACGCGACCTGGGCCATCGTCAGATCGTCGGCCAGGGCGAAGGGGCGGGCGAAGGGAATGCCTTTCGCCTTTTCGAAACGAGCATCGATATCCTGCGGCGTCGTGCCGAGGATCTGCGCCAGGAATGTCAGCAGATGGCCGCGGTGCGCAGGATCGCTCCTGGTCAGCGGCCGCATCACCACGCGATCGACGGTGAGCGAGTATGCGGGCTGGTTGTCGGCCAGGATCTTCTGCCCGGTGCGGTCGAGGATGAGGCCGCGTTTGGCCGGCATGGGTACCGGACGCAGCGCGTTGGCATCGGACAGGTTCCGATACTTTTCCGCCTGCACTCCCTGCACGAACCAGAACGATCCGGCGAGGAAGACGAACACTGCCACGATCGCCCACAGCAGGGCGTTGATGCGGAACGTGAGGAACTTCTGATCGTCTCGGTAGACTCTCATATTTGGTGTCTGGCGTCAGGCCTCAGGAGTCCGGAGTATGCATGCATGACGCCTGATGCCCGGCGCGTCAATATGCCGGCCGCCGCGTGGCCTCGATCGGCTCTTCCCGCAGGAAGAGCGTCAGCAACTGATAGACGAGCATTCCAAAGAGCGCGGTGAAGATCGCCTTGACGATCATGGCCTGCTCGAACATCTCGATGCGCTGCCGCAGCAGGATGTTCACCAGCCCCCAGATCACGAGCTCGTTGACGATCACCGCGCCGAACAGGCAGGCCCCGAACACGAGCGCGCCGCGCAGCACCAGCCGGGCGTTGATGTACGCCACCGCGTAGGCCACGACGGTCAGCGAGAACGCGTGAAGCCCAAAGATGGCGCCCGAATACGCGTCCTGGACGAGGCCCGCGGCGATCCCGGCGAAGATCGCGCCGACCAGGTTTCCGCCCATGGCGTAGTAGATCACGAGGATCACATACGGATTGAAGAAGGCGAGCGCGTTCGGATAGAAGCTGTCGAGCAGCGAGTGGAGCGTGAGGGCCAGCAGCAGGCCGATGGCGAAGCGGACCCACCTCACGGCGCGTACCTCAGCACGGCGTTCGGGATCTTGCGCGTGTGCAGCACGATCACTTCCTCGATCGTGCCGAAATCGACCGAAGGACGGACGGCGATGTTCTTGAAGAGGTCCTGCCCTTTCTCCGCCCTGGTCACCAGGCCGACGGGGATCCCTTTCGGATAGATCCCGTCGATGCCGGCCGTGAGCACCACGTCGCCGGGCTGAATGTCGGCCAGCGAGGGGACGTCGTAGAGCTGCGCGCCGCCGCTGCCGTCGCCGCGCAGCACGCCCTGACGGCGCGTCCGCTCGATCAGCACGCCGACCGACGAGTTGCTGTCGGTCACCAACTGCACCTTGGCCATGTCCTTCGTGGTCAGCACCACGCGTCCGATCAGGCCGCCGGCGTTGACCACCGCGTCGTTCACCTGCACGCCGGTGGAGGAACCGCGGTCGATGATGATCGATTTGAAGCGCCCGGCAGTGTCGAGCATGATCGCCTGGGCCATGGTGGTCGGCATGCTCAGCTGCTCGGAATAGCCGAGGAGGCTGCGCAGGCGGTTGAGATCGGTCTCCGACTGGCGCAGCTCGAGGTTCTCGGTTGTCAGTTGGATGACCTTGCGATGCAGGGCGACGTTTTCGTTGACCGCGCGCCGCATGTCGAGATAGCCGTGGTAGAGGTCGGAGGCGCTCTGGCCGACCCAGTTGACGGTCTTCGGCACGGGCGAAAAGATGGTCATCACCGTCCGCTCGAACATGGTCCGGGTCTCCCCGACCACGCGCGTCCGGCTGCTGAGGCTCATCAGGACGAAGAGCAGCGAGAGCACGACGAGCAGCAGGAGTGTGGGTCTGCGGGGGATGACGTCGACGGGAACTGCCATATCTCAAAAAAACGGCTGAGCAGATTCGGTGCCGGTTACCGAGTCGCCGAAACGCCCGGCAACCTATTCAATCGAGATCTTCCGGAGCAGATTGAAATCGGTCAGCATCTGCCCGGTGCCGAGGGCCACGCAGGCCAGGGGATCTTCGGCGAGCGTCACTGGAAGTCCGGTCTCCTCGCGGAGCCGCTTGTCGAGGTTTTTCAGCATCGAACCGCCGCCGGCGATGATGATGCCCTTGTCCATGATGTCGGCCGACAGCTCGGGCGGGGTGCGCTCCAGGGCCACGCGCACCGCCTCGACAATGGTGGCCACGGTCTCGGAGAGTGCCTCGCGGATCTCCTCGTCGGAGACGATCAGGGTCTTGGGAACGCCCTCGACGAGGTCGCGGCCCTTGATCTCCATGGTCATCTCCTCGTCGAGCGGGAACGCGGAGCCGATCTCCATCTTGACCTGTTCGGCCGTGCGCTCGCCGATCAGCAGGTTGTACTTCCGCTTGATGTACTGAATGATCGCGTCGTCCATCTCATTGCCGGCGACGCGCACGGAACGGGAGTAGACGATGCCGGCCAGCGAGATCACGGCCACATCGGTCGTGCCGCCGCCGATGTCGACGATCATGTTTCCGGTGGGATCGGTGATCGGCAGTCCGGCCCCGATCGCCGCGGCCATGGCCTGTTCGATCAGGTAGACCTCGGTGGCCCCGGCACGGAGGGCGGAGTCCTTCACCGCGCGCTTCTCGACCTGCGTGATCTCCGACGGGACGGAGATCACGATCCGCGGCTTCACCAGAAATCGCCGCCCGTGCGCCTTCTCGATGAAGTACTTGATCATCTTCTCCGTCACTTCGAAGTCGGCGATCACGCCGTCCTTCATCGGACGGATGGCGACGATATTTCCCGGCGTGCGGCCGAGCATCTCCTTCGCCTCCTTGCCGACCGCTTCGACATTGTTGTTGATCTTGTTGACGGCGACGATCGACGGCTCGCGGACGACGATGCCCTTGTTCTTGGCGTAGACCAACGTGTTCGCCGTCCCGAGATCGATCGCCAGATCGTTCGAGAACATCGAAAGCAGTGATTTGACGGCCATGCGCGACTTTGAAGTCCCCGGCGCGGATGCAAGAGTGGCGCCGGTCCGTCCGGTACCCGCGCATCCCGCCTGATCCCTGGCTCCTACTCCTCGACCAGCACGGTCTCCGATTGTATCGTTTGTTTTCCTGCGGCGTTGACGGCTTTGACCACCACGGTGTTCCGGCCGATCTTGTTGAAGCTCACCAGCTTCTTGAAGTGGCCGCTCGACTCCACGTCGACCTCCTCATCGTTGATGAACACCGTCGATCCCGGGTCCGTCGTCCCTTCGATCATGTAGAACGGTCCGCCGATGGGGTACGGCCTCTTCAGCTGCAGGGCCGGCGGAGGAGTTTCCGGGCTGATTCCCAGATCCCGCCCCGAGCCGCTCACCCGGAACCGCCGGACCACGGAGAACGGCCCCGGCTCACCGTCGGGACTGACCGAGGCCACGCGCCAGTAGAACGACCCCTCGGAGGTTACCTTCGCCTCCGCGGTGTTTTTCTGCCGTCTGGAGTTGATTTCCAGCGTGGCGAACATCCGCGAGCGCGAGACCTGGAAGACGTAGGCGGCCGCGCTCGGCACCGATTCCCACGAGAAGTCGACGCGCGTCGAGTCCGTCATCGGGTAGACCTGGTTGTCGGCCGGCGTCAGCAGCGCGGGAGGCAGCAGGAGCTTCCGCACAGGCGAGAGCGACCCCGCCGCCGTGGCGCTCACCTTCTCCCCGGTGTTCAGCTTGACCGGCGTGCCGCCGCTGCTCGAGGCGACGGAGGCGGATCCTTTGACTGTCATGACCGAAGTGGCCTTCTGCTTGTCGACCGCCACCTGCGTCGACGATTCGGAGTCGACGGTGACCTGGCTGGACGGCGTGCGGACGGTCGATGCGTCGTCGGTGGTGGCCACCTCGATCGAGCCGATCTGCATCTGGACCGAGTTGCTGGTCTTGCTCGTGGCCGCATTGAACTGCGCGTAGATCTCGAGCAGTGCGTTGGGGCCGACGGTGTAGAGCGAGCCGTTGGAGAACATCAGCTCCGCCGAGGCGCTCTCGCCGGTCTTGACCCAGTCGCCGTTGAACAGCGGCACGCGCGGGTCGGCCCGCTTCCAGTCGGCGGTCGACGATTTCTGGAACTGCACGTCCCCCTCGACGTTGAGGAACTGCGCGTCGCTCTCCGCTCCGCCGCCGCTGAGGGCGGCACGGCTGATGGTCTGCGACTCGATGGCGGACTCCTGCGCGTTGACGTATTTGCCCGCCAGGAGCAGCGTGCTCGCTTCATCGAGCTTTTTCTGGGCGCGGTCGAAATCCGAGCGGTGGCTGGTGAAGTCCTTCGAGGCGGCGAGATCGTTGAGCGCGCTGCGCGCCTCGGCGATGGCGGCCTCGGCGGTGCTGCGCGGGTTGCGCTTCTGGTTCGTGAAGAACCACCATCCGCTGATGCCGAGCGCCAGAAGGAGAATGAAAAGGCCGACCTGCTTGAGGCGCTGGATGGAAATCAGGTACCAGTCGATGTCGGCGCCGACGTTTTTTTTTCTGGCCATTGAGAGCCGATTGGACATCTTTTATAACACAGAGGGAATAGCTAAACTGTCTCGTTTTTTACGGATAGCACCGCCGCCCGGACGTAGTACCGTGCCGGATCGCGGTCTCATCAAACCTGAAAGGTCATCCCAATGCTGAAAATGATGCGCGACAACTTCCAGCATCTCAAGTGGGCTCTGCTCGCCGTCGTCGCGGCCTTCATCGTCGGTTTCGTTTACGTGGACATGGGTCTGGGCGGGGCCGGCCAGTCCCAGGGAGAGGATCGCGCGTACGCCGCCCGTGTCAACGGCGAGACCATCCCCTACCGCGAATACGATCGCGCCCTCTACTACACCCAGAAGAACTACGAGCAGATGTACAAGCAGCCGATGACCGACGACATGATCCGGGCCATGGGGCTGCCGCAGCAGGTGCTGGACTCGCTGATCGACCAGCGGCTGCTGCTCCAGCAGGCGCGGCGGCTGCACCTGGGGGCTACCCCGCAGGAGATCCGCCAGGAAATCCTCCAGATCCCGACGCTCAATCCCGACGGGCACTTCGTCGGCGACGAGCTCTACACGCGCTACATCACCGCGTCGCTCGGGTACCAGTCTCCGGCCGAGTTCGAGAACGAACTGGGGCGCGAGATCACGCTGAAAAAGATCGAGAGCGCGATGCAGAACTCCATCGTCATCTCGCCGAAGGCCGCCGAGGCCGAATACCGCCGCGTGTCCGAAAACGCGAAGATTCGCTACATCCTCTATCCGGCGGCGCGCGCCGACAACGTGACCGTGACACCGGCCGAGGTCGACCAGTACTACAAGCAGAACGAGGCGCGGTACGCGCACGGGGAACAGCGCGAGCTCAAGTACCTCGTCGCGGACATCAACCGCCTCCGCTCGCAGATCGTCCCCACCGACGCGCAGCTCGAGAAGCGCTACGAGGATTCCAAAGAGGACTACAAGCAGCCGGAGTCCGCGCACATCCTGCACATCCTCATCAAGGTCGATCCGAACGCCACCGCTGCGGAAGACGCTGTGGCGAAGGCAAAGGCCGACAAGCTCGTCGCGGAGCTCCGCGCCGGAGCCGATTTCGCCAAGCTGGCGCGTGAGAACTCCGGCGACCCGTCGTCGGCCGCCAAGGGTGGCGACATGGGCTTCGTGCCGCGCGGCATGACGGTCGAAGCCTTCGACAAGGCCGCCTTCTCGATCCCCTTGAACACCATCAGCGATCCCATCCGCTCGAGGGAGTTCGGCTACCACATCATCAAGGTGCTGGAACGGCGTCCCGCGGGATACCGCTCCTTCGCGGAGGTGAAGGCGATGCTCGCCGCGCAGGTGGCCGATCAGATGGCCAAGGATCGTGCGCGCGACGAGATCACCCAGGTCGCGGCGCGTATCAAACAGGCGAAGCCGACCACCCCGGCGCAGTTCAGCGCGCTGGCCAACGACACGGTCAGCTCGAACGACACGCAGTGGTTCGGCAAGAGCGACTCCATCCCCGGGCTCGGCAACAACAACGCGCTCATCACCTGGGCGTTCGCCGCCAAGCAGGGCGACATCGGGGACATCGTCGGAACGCAGCGCGGACCGGCGATCCCCTACCTGTTCGCCATCCGCCCGGCCGGCATCCCGCCGCTGAGCGAGATCCGCCCGAGGGTCGAGGCCGATGCACGCGTTGCCAAGCAGCGCGAGGTCGCGCGAGAAACGCTCGCCAGGGCGATGCCGGCGGCCAACATCGACGAGTTGGCGAAGAAGGCCGGACTCACCGCTACCGAAACGACGGTCACGCGCCAGGGATTCATCTCCGGATTCACCGGCGACACCTCGGCGCTCATCGATGCGGCGATGTCCGCGAAGGTCGGCGATGTGAAAGGTCCGATCGTCCTTCCCGAAGGGGCGGTCGTCTTCCAGGTCCTGGATCAGAAGAAGGTCGACCAGAAGGACATCGAGGCCAATCGCGCCGCGTACGCGGAGATGCTGCGGCAGCAGGAGGCGCGGAACCTGCGCACCGTTCTGCTCGAACGCCTCCGCAAAGAGTCGACGATCGACATCAATCCGATCGTCAACGAGCAGAAAGCGCCGCAGCAGCAGCGGGCGGGCCTGTAGCGCAGTGGCGGAGACCGGGATTCTGCCGAAGTGGGACGAGCCCGCGATCCGCGTGCTCATGATGCCGCGGGACACCAACGCACAGGGCACCATCTTCGGCGGCGTCATCCTGTCCTACATCGACCAGGCCGGCGCGATTGAGGCACGCCGGCAGGGCTGCAGGATCATGGTCACCGTGGCCATGGACAAGATCGTCTTCCACGAGCCGGTGTTCATGGGCGATCTGGTCAGCTTCTGGTGCGAAACCATCCACATCGGGCGGACCTCGATCACCGTGAAGGTGACCGTCGACGTGAATCGCGGGACCGATCCCAATCGCACCCAGCTCGTGACCGAGGCGCAGGTCGTGTACGTGAATCTCGGAGAGGACAGAAAACCGAAGGCCATTCAACGATGAGGGCGTGAGGAATCGGTCGTTCCCCCAGGCATCATTTTTCGCGCGCCTTCCGCATCCGTTCCAGTCGCTCCCGGATCTCCCCCTCTCGCCCGACGTTCTTCGGTTCATAGAACCGCTTGCCCTGCAACGCTTCGGGCAGGCAGTCCATCGGCGCGGTCTGTTCGTCGAAGTCGTGCGCGTAC
>DATFUW010000420.1:0-4498 GCA_035260605.1 Thermoanaerobaculia bacterium
GATTTCCGTCACTCTGGTACCCGATTCAATAGAATCCACCGATCATGAAGAAGCTCGCTGCCTGCGCCGTCCTGCTCCTCGCCGCCGCTTCGCTCGATGCTGCCCGCCTGCCGCGGACCGTCATCCCGGCCCATTACGACATCACCATCGCCCCCGATCTGGCGAAGGAGACGTTCCATGGCGAGGAGACGATCGACGTCGACGTGAAGGAGCCGGTCTCGTCGATGGTCATGAATGCCATCGGCTTCACGCGCATCGAGGCCACCGTCACTTCCGCCGGCACGACCACACCAGCGAGCACTGCGGAGAACGCGAACGATGAGACGGTGACGCTGACGCTGGCCCACCCCGTGGCCGCCGGTCCGGCCTCCATTCACCTCGTCTTCGACGCACCGATCGCCCAGCGACTCCGCGGCCTCTATCTGAGCCACGCAGGCGGACGCAAGTACGCCGTGACGCAGTTCGAGGCCACCGACGCGCGGCGCGCCTTCCCCTCGTTCGACGAACCGGCGATGAAGGCCACCTTCGACATCGCTCTCGTCGTCGACGACGGCGACACGGCGATCTCCAATGCGCCGGTCGTCTCCGACACTCCCGCCGGCCAGGGGAAACACCGCCTCCGATTTGAAACGACGAAGCGGATGTCGACCTATCTCGTGGCCATGCTGGTCGGCGACTTCCAGTGCATCGAGGGAGGCGTCGACGGCACGCCGATTCGCGTCTGCGCCACGCCCGGCAACCAGCAGATGGGGCAGTTTGCGCTCGATGCCGCCGAGGCCGTGGTGCACTTCTACAACGGCTACTTCGGAATCAAGTACCCCTTTCAGAAACTCGACCTCATCAGCATCCCCGACTTCGAAGCGGGGGCCATGGAGAACGCCGGGGCGATCACCTTCCGCCAGACCGCGCTGCTGCTCGATCCGAAGACCTCGTCCGTGGAACAGCAGCGGCGCGTCGCCTCCACCGTGGCGCACGAAATCGCCCACCAGTGGTTCGGCGACCTGGTGACCATGCAGTGGTGGGACGACATCTGGCTCAACGAGGGCTTCGCCACGTTCATGAGCGACAAGCCGCTCGAGGCCTGGAAGCCGGAATGGAACACGAAACTCGGCACCGTCAACGGCACGATCGGCGCGCTGGGCCTCGACTCGCAGCGTGCCACGCGCCCCATCCGCACTCCGGCGGAGACCAGCGCGGAGATCGATCAGCTCTTCGACGGGATCGCGTACGGCAAGACCGCGGCCGTGCTTCGCATGGTCGAGCACTGGCTCGGAGCGGAGACCTTCCGGCAGGGCATCCACGAATATCTGACGAAATACTCCTGGAGCAACGCCAGGGCCGAGGACTTCTGGGGAACGATGGCCGCTGCGTCGAAGCAGCCGGTCGATGCCGTCATGAAATCGTTCGTCGACCAGCCCGGCGCGCCGCTGATCCATTCCACCGACGCCTGCAGCGGCACACGGCGCACCGTGACGCTGGAGCAGGAACGGCTCGCGCTGCGCGGCCAGCCGGTGCGTCAGACGTGGACGATTCCGGTCTGCGCCAGGAATGAACCGTGCGAGGTCGTTCCGGCCGCGACCGCGAAGCTGACGTTTTCCGGATGCACCCCGCCGCTGTTCCTCAACGCCGACGGCCGCGGCTACTACATCGACGACTATTCGGCCGCCGAACGGGATTCGCTGCTGGCGCATCTCGACGACCTCGACACGGCCGAACGGATGTCCTTCCGCGGCAACGAAGCACTCCTCGTCTCGCTGCTCCGCCGCGACATCGCCGACTATCTCGTGCTGCTGGCGAAGATGCCGCGCCCGGCCGAGCGGCCGCTCGTGTCGGCCATCGCCGGCAGCCTCGAAGGCCTCGACCGCCAGCTCGTCAACGACCAGAACCGCGCGGCATGGCAGAAGACCGTCCGCTCGCTGCTTCGCGGATATGCGCCGGTGACCTGGAACGCGCCGTCCGGAGAAACCGAGGAGCAGCGCCTGGCGCGCGCCGACGTGCTCGAGGATCTCGGACTCCTCGGCGCGGAACCGCAGGTCATCGCTGGCGCCCGCGAAGTCACCGCCCGCTGGCTCGCCGATCCGTCGTCGGTCGACGCCGGCGTCGCGGCACGCGCGCGTTCGATCGCCGCGCGCTACGGCGACGCGGCGCTCTTCGACAAGCTCCTGGCGCAGTACGGATCGGCTCCCTCCCCATCGCTCAAGAGCGAATCCCTTTTCGCCCTGACCGACTTCAGCGATCCGAAACTGATCGCCCGCGCCATCGCCCTCGGGCTGAGCGACAAGGTCCGCAGCCAGGACGTGCCGGGATTCTTCGACAGAATGATGTTCAACCCCTTCGCCCGCGACGAGACCTGGACGGCGGTCAAGGCGCACTGGGCCGACCTGCAGAGCGAAGTACCGACGGCCATGGGAGCGTTCACCGGAGGGCTCTCGGCGTTCTGTGACCCCGCGGCAAAGCGGGACATCGAGGGCTTCTTCGCCACGCACGACCCCGGCACGGGATCACGAGCCCTGAAGCGTGCGCTCGAGTCGATTGACCGCTGCATCGCCTTCCGCGGAGCGCAACAGGCGTCCTTCGATCGCGCGATCGCGCGGCAGTAGCGGCTCGTTCACGCTTCCGCCCGTCTCCGCAGGACGGCCCGCTCGCGCTCGTTGCGCGTGAGCGACGCGGCGCGTTCGAATTCGGCGCGCGCCTCCTCGCTCCTCCCGACCTTCGCCAGCAGCTCGCCCCGGACCGCGGGCAGGAGGTGGTAACCGGCGAGCGCCGGCTCCGCGCGCAGCCCGTCGACGATCTCCAGCCCTGCTTCCGGACCGAAAGCCATCGAAACGGCGACGGCTCGGTTCAACTCCACGACCGGCGACGGCGCGACTTGCGCCAGCGCGTCGTAGAGGGCGACGATCCGCTCCCAGTCTGTTTCCTCCGCGGTGCGCGCACGCGCGTGACACGCGGCGATGGCCGCCTGCAGCGTGTAGGGCCCCATCGCGCCGCCGAGCCGCTCCGCGCGATCGAGCGCCGCGAGTCCGCGGTGAATCAGCAACTGGTCCCAGCGCGTGCGGTCCTGATCGAGCAGCAGCACCGGCTCTCCGCCCGTCCCCGTGCGGGCGTGCGCACGCGAGGCCTGAATCTCCATCAGCGCGACCAGCCCGTGGACCTCCGGCTCCTGCGGCATCAGCTCCGCGACGATCCGCCCGAGGCGCAGTGCCTCCTCAATAAGCGCGGGGCGCATCCAGTCGTCCCCGGCGGTCGCCGAGTATCCCTCGTTGAAGACGAGGTAGAGGACCTGAAGGACCGACGGCAGCCGCGCGTCGAGATCGGACGGCACCTCGAACGGAACGCGGGCCTCGGACAGGGTCCGTTTCGCCCGCACGATCCGCTGGGCGATGGTCTTCTCCGGAACGAGAAAGCCGCGGGCGATCTCCTCGGTCGTCAGCCCGCCGAGGAGGCGCAGCGTCAGCGCCGTCCGCGCGTCCATCGACAGGATCGGATGACAGGCGATGAAGAGCAGGCGCAGCAGGTCGTCGCCGATCGGGTCGTCCAGCGCGGATTCGAAGTCCGGCATCGCCGCCTCGCCGCGTTCGCGCGCCATGGCGTCGTGCTTCGCCGCGCGCATCTGATTGTGGCGCAGGTGATCGATGGCCCGATGTTTCGCCGTGGCCATCAGCCAGGCCGCCGGATTGTCCGGAACGCCCGATTCGGGCCACTGCTGCAGGGCCGCCACCATCGCCTCCTGCGCGAGCTCCTCGGCGACACCGACGTCGCGCACGATCCGCGTGAGGGCGGCAATGATCTTCGCCGACTCGATCCTCCACACCGCCTCGATCGCGCGGTGTGTTTCGCTCACGGCTCCTTCTTCGCGATCCGCTCGCGCATCTGCGCCTCGGCCTCACGCAGCTCCGGCGTGAACTCCGCACCGAACTCCTCGGCCGCGAACACGCGCCGGACCTCCAGTTCGAGCTCTCCGTGCGCGTCCATCGAAGGCCAGCGCCGCGCCCATTCGATCGCTTCTTTCAGCGACGCCACCTCGATGATGGAGTAGCCGGCAATCAGCTCCTTCGTCTCAGCGAACGGCCCATCGAGCACCGCCGGCTTTCCCCCGTGGAACTTCACGCGCGCCCCTTTGGAACTCGGGTGCAGCCCTTCGCCTCCGCGGAGCACGCCCGCCTGCTCCATCTCCTCCATGTACTGCTGCATGGCAGCGAGGAGTTCCGTCCCCGGCATGACCCCGGCCTCGGTCTCCCGATCGGCTTTGCGCAGAATCATGAACCTCACTGCGCCACTTCCTTCTGGCGGTTGTAGCCCACGAACGCCGCGAGCAGACCGGCGAGGAAAGGGACGACCGCCAGCGCCGGCTGGGGGGTCGCCAGGGTCATCACTGTCGCGCCGATCATGATGGTCATCAGCCCCACCGCCGCGAGCGGCGTCAGCCATCGGGCCATGCGCAGCAGGCCGGGCAGGACCAGGCCGAGCGCACCGAGGACCTCGGCGGCGGCGATGAACT
>DATFUW010000421.1:0-15052 GCA_035260605.1 Thermoanaerobaculia bacterium
GACATCCCCATGCGAGGTCAACAAACATGAAGGTTTATGCAGGCCCCGAAATCCGGAACATCGCGCTGGTCGGACACAACGATACGGGCAAGACGACGCTGGTTTCCCAACTGCTCTTCAACACCGGCGCCACCACCCGTCTGGGCCGGATCGAGGACGGGACGACGACGACCGATTTCGACCAGGACGAGATCGACCGCAAGCATTCGATCTCCGCGGCGATCGCCTACGTGGAATGGAAAGACACGAAGATCAACCTCATCGACACGCCGGGTTTCGGGATCTTCCTGATGGAAGCGAAGGCGGCGATGCGCGTAGCCGACTCGGCAGTGCTAGTGGTCAGCGGCGTGACGGGGGTCGAGGTCAGCACCGAGAAGGTCTGGAAGTTCGCCGAGGCCTATGAGCTGCCGCGGATGATCGTCATCAACAAGATGGACCGCGAGCGCGCGTCGTTTTCGCGCACGCTCGATGCGCTGCAGAAGAAGTTCGGCAAGAATGTCGTCCCGGTGCAGTTGCCCATCGGCGAAGAGAAGGACTTCACCGGAGTCATCGATCTGATCTCCATGAAGGCTTACCAGTACGCGACCGACGCCTCGGGCAAGTTCGAGGCAGGCGAGATCCCCGCGGACCGCAAGAGCGAAGCGGAGGAGTGGCGGGCGAAGCTGATCGAGAAGGTGGCCGAGGGCGACGATACGCTGATGGAGCGCTTCTTCGAGCAGGGCGGACTCTCGCAGGAGGAGTTGATCGAAGGGCTCAAACGCGAGATCTCGCACCACGAAATCTTTCCGGTGCTGCTCGATTCCGCTTCGCACAACGTCGGGGGACACCCGATTCTCGAGGCCATCGCGGCGCTGCTGCCGTCTGCCGACGAGGCGAAGACGATCCAGGGGAACAATCCGAAGGGCGAAGCGGTGACCTTCGAGCGGCGCGCCGAAGGATTCCCGGTGGCGCTGGTGTTCAAGACCTTCTCCGATCCGTTTTCCGGACGGGTGTCGGTGTTCCGCGTCTACTCGGGGACGCTGAAGTCCGACACGACGTACATCAACACCACAAAGGACCACGAGGAGCGCGTCGGAAAGCTGCAACTGCTCCAGGGGAAGACGCAGGTGCCCGTCGCGGAACTGCACGCCGGCGACATCGGCGCGGTGGCCAAACTGAAGGACACACACACCGGCGACACACTGGCCTCGAAGGATCATCCGATCATCCTCGAACACATCAAGTACCCGGAGGCGACGATCTCCTTCGCCATCGAGCCGAAGTCGCGCGGCGATGAAGACAAGATCGGCACGGCCCTGGCGCGCATCATCGAGGAAGACCCGACCATCCACTTCGGGCGCGACGAACAGACGAAGGAGTTCCTGCTCGGCGGCCAGGGACAACTCCATGTCGAGATCGTCGTCTCCAAGCTGAAGAAGAAGTACGGCGTCGACGTGATCCTGCATCCGCCGAAGGTGCCCTACCGCGAGACGATCACCCGGCCGGCCGATGCGCATGGCCGGCACAAGAAGCAGTCGGGCGGTCACGGGCAGTTCGCCGACTGCAAGATCAAGATCGAGCCGCTGCCGCGCGGCGGCGATTTCGAGTTCGTCGACGAAATTTTCGGCGGCTCCATTCCGCGCCAGTACATCCCCGCCGTGGAGAAGGGAATCCAGGACGCGCGGCAGAAGGGGTTCCTCGCGGGGTATCCGGTGGTCGACTTCCGCGTGCGGCTGCTCGACGGGCAGTACCACGACGTCGACTCGTCGGAGCTGGCGTTCAAGATCGCCGGTTCGCTCGCCTTCCAGCAGGGAATGGAACAGGCCAAAGCGACGCTCCTCGAGCCGATCATGCACGTCGACATCAACGCGCCGTCGGAGTACGTCGGCGATCTGATGGGCGACCTCAACACTCGTCGCGGACGGATGGAGGGGGTGGACGCAGAGGAGGACACGCAGACGCTGCACGCGCGCGTCCCGCTCGCCGAGATGCTGACCTACGGCTCGACGCTCCGCTCCATCACCCAGGGCCGGGGGAGCTTCCACATGGAGTATTCGCACTACGAGGAAGTGCCGCGCAACCTGCAGGAGAAGATCATCGCCGAGTCGAAGAAAGCGCAGCAGGAGCAGCACGCCGCGCACTGATGGCCACGAGCACGTCTGCTACTGGCGCACCATCTTCACATCGATCCGCGCGATCTCGTCCGGCGACTCGTCGTCCGCAGTGATCACGTATTGCAGCTCTTTGTATCCCGGCGCGACGATGCGCACGCTGTACTCGCCCGCCGCAGGAAAGTCGTACACCTCATCGAGTGCGCTGAACTGGCTCGCGGTGCCGATGGCCAGGCCGTTGACGTACACCATCGCCTCGGATGGCTGCACGTTGGTCAGCATGCCGCGGCGAGCGCTCATGTGCACGGCGTTCGGACTCGGCGCCGCGCTCCCCGCGGGCGAGTTGTCCGGGAACATCAGCGACGACCCCGGCTCCGGCTCTCCCGGCGGACCGCTGGCCATCGTCCCCTCCGGCCGCCGCGTCCGGATGATGCTTCCCGCGAGCGTCGGATGGCGGTACCGAAGCCCGGTGTAGACCGCGAGCGCGGCCATGATCACCAGAATGACCCCGATGACGGTCGGCACCCACGCCGGCATGGCCGAGCGTTCTGGCGGGTGCCGCTCGCGCGGCGGTTCGGGCGGTTGCTCGCTCATTCCGGTTCCGTCTGCTCGTCTTCCTCGATCTCCGCGACCCCGTCGTCGGTCACCAGGGTATCGTCCTCGTCGTTGAGCTGGCGGTATTCCTCGTCACGTTCGCGCAGCAGTTTCAGCGCCTGCTCTTCATCCTCGGCGGACACGTAGATGCGGATGTCGCTCATGTCGCCGAAGTTGACCGGCTCCATCGTGAACTTCACGTTCTCGATCGACGTCTCGATCCCCTCGGACTGCAGAAAACCCTGCAGCAGGCGCGCCTCGTCGTCGGTCCCGGTGCTGGCGATCTCCACCCACGTCGTCCCCTCCGCGGGAACGGCCTGATAGGGCAACTCCTCGACCAGTGGAACCTTGTCCTCCGGACATTCGGTGATCTCGTCCCTGAACTCTTCCCTGCACTTCGGACAGTACGGCATTGCAGCCTCCTACGGCTCGAGTGTGATCGTTCCTGCGCGGTCGTTGACCGAGCCGATCCTTGCATAGAACAGGCCGCCGTCACGGAACCGCTGCTCGAGCGCGGCGGTCTTCTCCGGGGCGACGGCCAGCAGCAGCCCGCCGCTGGTCTGCGCGTCGCATAGCAGCATGTAATCGTCCTCGGTCGTCCGCAGTTCGACGCGCTTGCGAAACCCTTCGGCGTTGCGGAGCGTCCCGCCCGGCTTGTAGCCGCACGCCAGATACTCGCGGGCCCCCGCGAGCAGCGGGACGTCACGGGCCCGGATCTCCGCGCCGGCCTCCGACCCGACGCACATCTCCAGCAGGTGCCCGATCAAGCCGTAGCCGGTGACGTCGGTGGCGGCGTGCACGCCGACCGCGTTCATGACCTCGGCGGCGTCGCGGTTCAACATCGACATCCACCGCACCGCATCCGTCATGTCCGGAGAATCGTGGCGGCGGATGGTCTTGTGCTCCAGCGCGCGATAGGCACAGATCAGGATCCCGGTGCCGATCGGCTTGGTCAGATACAGAACATCGCCCGGCCGTGCCGTGGAGTTCCGCACGATCGCGCCGACCGACACGATTCCAGTGACCGCGAGACCGTACTTCGGGACGTCGTCGATGATGGTGTGTCCGCCGGCAATGGGAAATCCGGCCTCGCGCGCCTTCTCCGCGCCTCCGCGGAGAATCTCTTCGAGGACTTCGAGCGGAAGGGTGCTGGTCGGAAAAGCGGCAATCGCCAGTCCGAGGATCGGCGTCGCTCCCATGGCGTAGATGTCGGAGACGGCGTTCGCCGCGGCGATGGCGCCGAAGACGTACGGGTCGTCGACGATCGGCGTGAAGAAGTCGACGGTCTGCACGATGGCCCGGTCGCCGTCGATGCGCAGCACCGCCGCGTCATCGCTCGTGCCATGACCGACGAGAAGATCTCCCACCCCTTCGCCCGAAGGGAGCTTGGCAAGGATCGAGTGCAGGTCATCCTGACCCAGCTTGCACGCTCAACCGCCGGTCGTGGCGAATGAGGAGAGCGGCGGGTGGGACTTCAGCTTCCGCTTCACGGTCGGATCTTACCCTGTGGTGATCGATGCAGGTATTGATGAACGATCTCGCCAGTCACATCCCGGGCTCCTCGGTTTCCACCTCGGCGCGCGCCGCCGTCACCGCGTCGAGGATCTCCTGGTACAGCTCGAAGGCCACCTCGGCGTTCAGCGGCTTCGCGGCGCCGCTGCTGACGATCTCGGCGATCTGCGAGGCGTAGTGCGAGGCGAGCGGAAGGCGTTCGCCGGCGGCGCGGATCTGCCGGAAACCGGCAATCAGCTCTTCCTTCAACATCTCGCGGAACATGCCGCTGACGAGGTCGCGCTCCAGGTTTGCGTAGTCGACGTTCACGGTAGATACACCACGTGCACCACGGTTCCGTCGACGGCCATGCGCGGCTCGATTCCGCGCTTGTGCAGAAACGCGGCGTAGGCGTCGCGGAAGGCCTGCGCGCGATCGGGAGTCTCCCAGCGCGTATCGGCGGTCACGAGGCGGTCGCAGTGGACGGTGACGCGATCATCGACCCATCCGCGCGCGGCGTCCGCGCCGACGAGAAAGCGCCAGTGGAACTCGCCCAGGCGCTCGACCGTGAGGACGCCGGGCGGCTCGTCGGGATCGAACGGCGGGGCCCCTTGTTCGCCGCGCGCCAGGCGAGCGAAATACTCCTCCGGATGGAGGACCTCGCGCGTGGTCCGCGGCGGATTGCCTTCCATCCGGTCGAGCTCCTTCCAGCCACCGCGCTCATACCCCTCGATGCAGAGCTTCAAGCCGTCGACGTAGGGGAACTCGAGCGATTCGAGGAAGTACGGCGGGACGTCAGGGCCGACCACCTTCCGCGCCGCCGCCCCGATGTCCATCGCTCCGAGGAGCAGACCGCTGTGGACGGCCTCGTCGAATGACTGGCCGCTCTTCTCGAGGAGCGAATCGAGCATCACCAGCGATGCTTCGCCTTCGAGCAGCGCATGATAGGCCAGCTCGCCGTCCGTGTCGTGGATCAGGGCGCGATCGCGCCCGGCGGCGCCGAACCGCTGGTCCTGCAGGGCATGCGTCAGTTCGTGGATCACCACCGAGTCGCGCAGTGCATCCGCGCCGGCGATGCCGGCCACGCTCTTCGGCAGCTCGCGGATGGCGAAGTAGGTGTGGGACATCGGATCGTAGAAGGCCAGCACCTGCGAGTCGTACAGATCGACCATCTTGTCGACGATCGCCGGTCCGGCGTCGACGAGCTGGAGGTCGACCAGGATGCCGGCGTAGTCGTCCAGCGAGTACGGAACTGAGCTCTGCAACTGGCTCCGCAGGAGCCCGGGGAGCTCGGCGCGGTCGATCGTCCGCTCCGTGACAGCGTGCAGAAACGTCAGGCCGCGCAGGCGTTCGACCTCGCGCATTTGCGGCTCCAGCGAGGCGGAGGCGAGGAGGGGACCGCCGGAAACGAGCAGGATGGCCGCCAGGAGGCAGCACCGCTTCGACATGGCCATCCGAACGACTCCCCGGGAGTGCCCATTCCGGCCGCGGCCGGCAGGATTGCCTGCCCCGCACCGCCTCTCGTAGAATGCCGCCGGTTCAACGGATGGAAAGGGACGGCGAGCGCATCGAAATCACCATCAGCAGCCGATTCGAAAATATCGAGCTCGTGCAGGTGATCGCCGAACACCTCTGTGAGAATGCCGGTCTGGACGAAGACGGTTCGCACTGGATCGGGATGGCGGTTCGTGAGGCCGTGGCCAACGCCATCAAACACGGGAACAAGCTCGACGTGCGGAAGAAAGTGAACGCCACGTTTCTGCTGCACGACCATGAACTGGAGATCAATATCTCGGACGAGGGAGAGGGATTCGATCCGGACGCCATCGGCGATCCGCTCAACCCGATGAACCTGATGAAGACCAGCGGCCGCGGAATCTTCTATATGAAGACCTTCATGGACCAGGTCCAGTATCGGTTCCAGCCCGGCGTCGGGACCTCACTGCTGATGACCAAGAATCTCGCGAAAGGCTCCGGTCTCGCGAGCACTCAAAGCTGACGAACAGGAGACGAAAGATGAAAGCAACCCCCCGCACGGTCGACGGCGTCGAAGTGATCAAACTCGATGGGAAGATCACTATCGGCTCGGGCGACCAGCAGCTTCGCGAGATCATCACCAACGCGCTCAACGGCGGAAAGAACAAGATCCTGCTCGACATGAGCGGGGTCACGACGATCGATTCCTCCGGCATCGGCGAACTGGTCGGGTCGTACACGACGGTCACCAATCGCGGCGGAAAACTCAAACTGCTGCACCTGCCGGCGAAGCTGAACGAGTTGCTGCACGTCACGCAGCTCATCACCGTGTTCGAGGTCTACGATAACGAGGCAGAGGCGGTAAACAGCTTCTGACCGGCGGCGCACGCGGGATCAGTTCCCGGGTCTGCCGCGCCGCCCCGGCATCGCCGCGGGCGTCGACTGCTCTGGCGCCATCATCCAGTGCATCGGGAGGGTATTCGTGACCACGGTCTCGTTTCCCTCCACCCACTTCGGAAAGAGCTTCGCGGCGAGCTCCGGATCGCGCACCGCCCGCTCGGGGATGGACACGAGCTGCTCGAACGGCGCCGGATTCCCGAGGAAATTCACTCTCAACCGCAGCGCGCTGGGACGTGGGGACCACGGGGATGCGGGACGGTTGGCGATCAGCACGCGGGCCGCGGTGCTGAAGCTCTTCTTCTCTCCGGGTCGGATGGGAATCAGGCGCGGCAGGAACTCCTGCCCCGGCACTTCCGAGCCGATGGTGATGGTCACGATCTGGGTGTCGGGATCGTACGACGACTCGGGGAGCAGGTCGGCGATCAGGATGGTCGTATCACGCCCGTTCGTGATGTCGTAGTTGACGGGGACGGTGACGCTGGGCGCGAGCTGGTCGCCAAAGATCTCTGCGTCCACGCGCACGTTGTTCTCCGTCCCGACGACGCGCCGCGACTCCTTCATGTTGACCGGTTTGGCGGAGGTGCAGGCGACCAGCGCGAGGCAGGCGGAAATGACGGAAAGAGTGGCGAACGCTTTCATGCGGGCTCCGGTGGGACCGAGCAACCCAGCTTACGCCCGCCATCCGGACGGCGCAAACTCACTGGCCCACGGGCTGGCTGTCCTCGGCGCTGATTCCGGTGGTCCGCATTCCGCTCCAGTAGACCGGCAGCGTATTCAGGAAGATCGAGGAGCTGCTGTCGACCCACTGCTCGAACATACTGTCGGGAAGGGGCGGGGCGATGGGCGACTTCTGCTGCTCGGCGATCAGCTGTGCGAACGGACGGATGTCGTGCAGCACGGTCACCTTGATCTGGACGAAGCGCGGCACGGCCATCCCGCGCACGTGCCCGGACGGCATGACGACGTGCACCAGACCGCCGGCGGTGAAGACGTGCTTCGCGCCAGGGTCGATGATCGTCAGATGCGGCAGGGTCTCGCCGGGCGGGACTTCCGCGCCGACGGAGAAAAGGAGAGTCTGCGAATCGCGGTCGTACGACAGATCGGAGACTTTGTCGGCGATGGCGATCGGCGCTGACGAGAGGTTTTCGACCTGATAGACGATGGAGAGCGAGGAGTTGGGAGCAATGCTGTCCTGCCCCAGTTCGGCGTCGACGCGGACGTTGTCCTCACGCCCGAGGGCCCTGCGTGGGTCCTTGAAGTCGACGCGCGCGGCGAAGGCTGTGGCCGTCGTGGCCAAGGTCAGGATCGTGAATGCAAGGAACGTCTTTGAAGATCTCATGACACCCTCCTGCCGGAGGCTGATCCATCAGTCGATCTTCAACACCGCCAGAAACGCTTCCTGCGGAATCTCCACCTTCCCCACCCGCTTCATCCGTTTCTTCCCCTCTTTCTGCTTCTCGAGGAGTTTGCGCTTGCGCGTGATGTCGCCGCCGTAACACTTGGCGAGGACGTTCTTGCGCAGAGGCTTGACGGTTTCGCGGGCTATCACCCGATTGCCGATGGCGGCCTGCAATGCGACCTCGAACATCTGCCGGGGGATGAACTCCTTCATCTTTTCCACGAGCATTTTGCCGCGCGCGAAGGCCTTCTCCTTGTGCACGATCAGAGAAAGCGCATCGAGCGGCTCACCGTTGACCAGAATGTCCATCTTCACGAGATCGCTTTCGCGATAGCCGAGAATCTGATAATCGAGCGAGGCGTATCCGCGGGAAATCGATTTCAGCTTGTCGAAGAAATCGAGAATCACCTCATTCAACGGCATTTCGTACACAATCATCACTCGGTTACTGCCGACGTACTCCAGCTTCTTCTGCTGGCCACGTCGATCGATTGCCAGAGCGAGAATTGGGCCAACGAATTCGTCGGTCGTGAGAATGGTCACTTCCAGAAATGGCTCCTCGATCGAGCTGATGTACGCCGGATCGGGCATCTTCTGCGGGTTCTCGATCTCCAGCACCTCGCCGTCGGTCTTCGTGATCCGATAGCGCACGCCGGGGGCACTGGTCAGCAGCTCGAGATTGAACTCCCGCTCCAGGCGCTCCTGGATGATCTCCATGTGCAGCAGGCCGAGGAACCCGCAGCGGAATCCGAACCCGAGCGCGGTGGAGCTCTCCGGCTCGTAGCTGAACGATGCGTCGTTCAGTTTCAGTTTGCCCACGGCGTCGCGGAGCGCCTCGTAGTCGTCGTTGTTGATGGGGAAGATCCCGGCGAAGACCATCGGCTTGACTTCCCGAAAACCGGGCAGCGGTTCCGGCTCATCGCTCTCGCCGGTGACCGTGTCGCCGATCTTGGCCTGCACGATGTCCTTGACGTTCGCGGAGAAGAAGCCGACCTCTCCGACGCCGAGACTGTCGACCGCCTTCGGCTTCGGCGTGAAGAGGCCGAGCTCCGTCACTTCGTAGGAACGTCCGGTGGACATGAACCGCACCTTCATGCCCTTGCGGATCTCGCCGTCGACCACGCGCAGCAGGCACATGACGCCGCGGTACGAGTCGTACCAGGAGTCGAACAGCAATGCGCGCAGTGGGCCGTCCTGCCGCCCCTGCGGCGGGGGAATGCGGGTGATGATCCCCTCCAGGATCTCGTCGATGCCCACGCCGGCCTTCGCGCTGGCGAGGACCGCGTCATGCGCATCGAGCCCGATCACGTTCTCGATCTGTTCACGGACCCGCTCCGGCTCGGCCGATGGGAGGTCGACCTTGTTGATCACGGGAAAGATCGCCAGATCGTTTTCGATGGCCATGTAGCTGTTGGCCAGCGTCTGCGCCTCGACTCCCTGGGTGGCGTCGACCACCAGGATGGCCCCCTCGCACGCGGCGAGGCTTCGCGAGACCTCGTAGGAGAAGTCGACGTGACCCGGCGTGTCGATCAGGTTGAAGGTGTAGTCGTTGCCGTCCTTCGCTCCGTAGCGGAGCGTCACGGCGCGCGCCTTGATGGTGATGCCGCGCTCGCGCTCCAGATCCATATCGTCGAGCATCTGCTCGTGGAGTTCGCGCATCTCGACCGCGCCCGTCTTCTGCAGCAGACGATCGGAGAGCGTCGTCTTGCCGTGGTCGATGTGGGCGATGATCGAGAAATTGCGGATGAACTTCGGATCAGGCATTCACGAGCGGCGGCATGCCGCCGCACTCCAAACACGAAAGGGCCGTCGCGTCATCCCAGAAGTCGCTCCACGATCACGACATCCCCCACTGGCCATCGAGCCTGGCGTGCCTTTGGTAGACGCCCACTTCGCGGAACCCGGCCGACTGCAGCAGCCGCCGGCTCGCCCCGTTCTCGACGAACACCCGCGAGACGAGCTTCCAGAACCCCGCGTCGCGCGCCGCGGCGATGAGCGCTTCCATCGCCACCCTCCCCGCCCCCCGCCCGCGCATCGCCCGCGCGGCATACACCGAGAACTCGGCGATCCCCTCGTAACAGGCGCGCGGACGATACTCCGAGGTCGCGGCGAAAGCCACGACCCCGCCCTCCTCCTCCACCACGACGACCGGGAAGCGGCCGCCGAACCACGCCTCGATGTCCGCCACGGAACGCGGCAGCGTCTCGAAGGTGGCGATCCGGTCCTCGATTCCCTCGTTGTAGATGCGGGCGATCGCCGCCGCGTCGGCGGGGACGGCGCGGCGGGCGATCATGGCCTCACTTCGAGCTCAGTTCCGACAGCACGTCAGTGGCGCCGTAGACCTTCTGGAGCGCCTCGACGATCGCCGCCGAGTCGACGGCCACCGCACGTCCCTCCCGGTCGTCGAATTGATAGTCCCACGGCAGCGACTGCAGGTTGCCGTCGAAGATGATCCCGACGAACTCGCCGGCACGGTTCACGACCGGACTGCCGGAGTTCCCGCCGATGATGTCGTCGGTGGAAACGAAATCGAAGGGCGTGCTTCCGTGGATCGCGCTCTTCTTCGAGAGCCACGACTCCGGCAGATTGAACGGAGCCTGATTGTGATGGTCGGCGGCGCGGACGAATGCTCCGGCCATCGCCGTCGACCACGGGACGTGCACGCCGTTCTCCTCGTATCCCTTGACGGTTCCGAACGCCAGGCGGAGGGTGAACGTGGCATCGGGGTAGGTGTCGCCGCTGCTCGCGTGGAAGGTCGCGTTGGCGATCTTGGAATAGGCCTGGCGCAGCGGTTCGTCGACCGAGTCCTCGTACTGTTTGCGCACCGCACGGGCGCTCGGATCGACGAGCCGCGCCAGGGCGATCATCGGATCGTTCGACCCCGTCACCGCCGCCGCGCCCCCCTCGCCGAGGCTCTTGCGGAAGGCGACGTCCTCGAGCTTCGTGCCGCGAACCAGCTCCGACGCTCGTTCGTCGGGCGACTTCCCATCGAGCACCTGCTGGACCAGCGGGTCGTTCGGGCCCGCGGTCTCCAGCCAGTGGGAGAGCGAATCGCCGAGGGTCAGCGCCTCGAGGTCCTTGTAGACCGGCGCCTCGGAATAGAGCTGCAGTTTGAGCGAATCGAGGTTCGACTGCCGGTACTCGCGCAGCCGTTCCGCGTTCGGCTTCTGCGACTCGTCGGCCATCCGCAGCAGCTCGCGCGCGATGCCGAACAGACGGCTGTTGAACGCCAGGCCGCGTTCCACCATCAAGTACGGCAGGTAGACGTTGCGGTCTGCCGTCAGCGCGTCATCGACCATCTTCCAGGCGTCGCCGTACGCCGCCTGAAGCTTCAGATCGCTTTCCACCTTCTGGCGCAGCGCGGCCTCGGCATCCGCCTTCTTCTTCAGGACGGCCGGGTCCTGCAGCCCCGCGAGCCGCCCGACGTAGAGCTTGCGGCCGTTCTTGATGCCAAACAGCTCGTCGTGCGCCCGGCGCTCGTTCTCGGAGCTCCGCTCGCTGTAGGTGTCCAGCAGCACCTCGCGGCGGCGCAGCATGCCGAGGATGAGGGGATAGCTGACGTCGCGATAAAACTCGAGATGGTGGAGCGTGTTCAACCGGCTCGTCGAGCCGGGATGCCCGGAGACGAACACCAGGTCGCCGTCGTGCGGGCCGGCGGCGTTGACGTGCAGATAGTCGTCGACATGCACCGGCTTGCCGTTCTCGTACGCACGGAAGAAGCAGATGTCGAGGTCGTAGCGGGGGTATTCGAAGTTGTCGGGATCACCGCCGAAGAAGGCGGCCGCCACCTCCGGAGCGAACACCAGCCGCACGTCGGTGTACTTCTTGTAGCGATAGAGGTTGTACTGCGCGCCCTGATACAGCGTCACGACGTCGCTGCGCAGGCCCGTCTTCTGAAGCGACTCCTGCTCGATGGTGTTCATGACGGCGCGGCGCGCCTGCTGCGCTTCGGCCGCCGTGGTGGCCGGGGTCACCGCTCCGTTCACGCGGTCGGTGACGTCCTCGATGCTCATCAGCACGTTCAGCTCGAGGTCGACGCACTTCACCTCCTGGGCGTGGGTCTTCGCGTGATAGCCGGTGGTGACGTAGTCCTGCTTCGCGGTGCTGATCTTCTGCAGGCAGTCGAGGCCGACGTGGTGGTTGGTCAGGAGCAGGCCGTCGGACGACACGAACGATCCCGAGCCACCGTTATTGAAACGGACCGACGACTTCTGCAGGTGGTCGAGCCAGGCCTGCGTCGGATCGAAGCCGTACCGCTGTTTCAGAATGTCGCGTGGCGGATGATTGAACAGCCACATCCCCTCGTCCGCGACGAGCACGGTCGCCACGAACGCCGCGAGGATCGCCAGAAACACGTTTCGCATCGGATCGCCTCCGCGGGCGATTCTATGCGAACGGAAGATCGGACCGTCTATCGCCGGCCGGCGTCGATTCCGAGCTGGACCTCGGCGATCGCGTCACGCACCAGTTGCAGGGCCTTGACGCGGTGGCCGCCCTTGTCGGTCTCGGCGATGTCCAGCTGCTTTTGGGCAGCGCGCAGGTGGTTGAGCGCGTTCACCATGTGCGGCTGGGCGGCGGAAACCCGTCCGGCCACGAATCCTGCGCCGATGGTCACCACGAACAGAAGGGCGATGAAGAGTTTGCGGGGCATCCGAGCTCCTTTCAATGTGTGCTCAATGGTTGCGCGCGTAGTCGATTCCGCGCTGTACCTGATCGATGGCCTCGTCGATGATGGAGATGGCCCGGGCGCGGTGGCCGCCTTTGTCGGCGGTGGCCCGCTGCAGCTCGGAACGCGCGGCGCGGAAGTGCTGCAACGCCGACTGCATCCGAGGCTGGCCGGGGGCCGTCGCACACCCGGCGACGAATCCGGCGGCCAGGAGAAGCACGAAGACAAGGGGCAGGAGAATCGTTCGGCGATTCACCGGAGACTCCTTCTCCCCCTGATTGCTGAGCCCGCCTATCTTACGACCACTGCGTTCCGTTCATCAAGGCGATGATCCTGGCCACTTCGATGTAATCCGCCTGGTCGCCGAGTTGATGGAGCGCGGCGGTGAAGAGGTGCTGCGTGAGCGCGAGCATCGGCGTCGAGGCGTGCTGCTGGTGGGAGATCGACGCGGCGATGCGAATGTCCTTGTCGTGATGAGCGAGCTTGAAGACCAGCGGCCACTTCCCCTCGATGAGGCGCATCGGCAGGAGGTTTTCCGAGGCGTTCGAACGGCCGCTCCCTGCATTGGTGACCGCCAGCGCTGTCTTCAGGTCGATCCCGAACTGCTTGGCCAGCAGCAGGCACTCGGAGGTGATCCAGACGGTCGCGCCCATGATGGAGTTCGTCAGGACCTTGATGGCGTGCCCGGCGCCGACCGGACCGGCGTGGATGATCGTCTTGCCGCAGACGCGCAGGATCGGCTCGGCTCGCGCGAAGTCGTCGGCACTGCCGCCGACCATGATCGTGAGCGTGGCGTTCTCCGCCCCGACCGTCGCGCCGGTGACCGGTGCATCGACGAAGGCCACACCCTTCGCGGCGAGCCGCTTCGCCGTCTCGCGGCTGACGTTCGGATCGCCGCTCGTAGCATCGATCCAGAGCGTGCCACGGCGGAGCGAGGGGAGCAGCGCATCGACGATCTGGTCGACCTCACGGCTGGTCGGCAAGATGGTGAGCATGACGTCGGCGGCCGCGCACTCGGCGAGATCGCGCGCCGCATGGCTGCCGTGTTCGCGCGCGTGCCGCTCCGCTTTTTCCGCGGTGCGATTCCAGACCGTGACTTCGTGCTGTTTTGCGAGGTGGCGCGCCATGGGGAAGCCCATGGCTCCGAGGCCGATGAATGCCAGCTTCATGGGAGCGGCATTCTATCGGAGGGAAGGAATGGTTCGTCGAATTCTTCGAGACCCTCCGGCCCGCGTTGCAGAGAGAGAGGTAGCTTCAGCAATTGGTCCACAGGGGCACGCCCATTCGCCCGCTCCCCGTGGCTGGGTCCGAGGTGGGCGCGTAGCTGAAGGGTCTCGAACGACCCGACGATGGAGTTGAGAAAGAACAAAAAAGGGGCGTTACGCCCCTTTGTTGCCGTCTTTGGAACGGCGAGAATCTTTTGACTGGATCAATCTAGAGCATCGGCAAAGGCAGGGTAGTGACTTCCGTCACAAATTTCAACTTCGCTTTTTATACCAGTCGTAGTTCATGGCGATGTACTGCTTCCACTTCTCCGGGACGAGGTCCTCGGGAAAGATGGCCTGCACCGGGCATGCCGGTTCACAGGCGCCACAGTCGATGCAAACCTCCGGATCGATATAGAGCATGGTTTCCGTCGCGAAATTCGGCTCATCCTTGCGGGGATGAATGCAGTCGACCGGGCAGACGTCCACGCAGGCGGTGTCCTTCGTTCCGATGCACGGTTCAGCGATGATGTAGGTCATTCAGGGATTGTCCTCCTCACGGATTTCGCGCCCATGGATTGTAATCCATTGGACTCGCCGCGCATCCCCGGAGGCGTGCGGGCGATCACACGCGGACGTGACACGCCAGAGTGGCCGGGATGGGGTCGGATGCTAGTCGTTCCAGCGGCGGATGGACTCGATCTCGTAGTCGTTGCCCATGAAGGAGACGATCTCGCCGGGGGACCGGCCGATGAGCGCCTTGGCCACGTCGGACTGGTTCGAGTAGATCCCGCGCTCCGGCGCCGACTCCCACGGCCCGAGGATGGTGACCTCGCGGTGCACGTCTCCGTTCGAGAGGCCGACCTTCGTGCCCACGCGCACCGCGCTGGTGTCGATCTGCGCGGGCTCGAGCACCCGAACGTTGGACAGCTCGTTCTGCAGCTTGCCGACGCGGGCGGAGAGGTACTCGTCGCGCTGGCGGGCCGATTTGTACTCGAAGTTTTCGCTGAGATCGCCCATCTCCCGGGCCACCTGGATGGCCTTCTTGTTCGTCGGGATTTCGACCTTGAGGAGGTGTTCGAGCTCGGCGCGCTTTTGCTGCAGCGATTCGGCGATCGTGTAGATCGGTTCGGCCTGCGGCTCGCGCAGGTTCGGATACTTCATCATCGCGGCGTGCTTGACGATCTCCCGCCGGTATTCCTCGACCGCGCCGTAGCGGTCGAGCGTCTCC
>DATFUW010000422.1:0-6264 GCA_035260605.1 Thermoanaerobaculia bacterium
CGCTTCTACGCCGGCGGTCCGAGCGGCGTCACCGAGTTCACGCAACTGCTCGTGCAGCAACGCTCGTGGGACGGGAGCCGCGCCGATACCGTGCAGGACGGCGCGCCGGGGTTCCTGCTGACCTCCTCCGGCCAGTCGCTCACGCTGTGGACCCTCAACTCGACGATCCCGCAGCCGGTCGCCTCCGCGACTCTGCCCACGGCAATCACCGGCGCCGTGCTGGTCGGATCGACGATGGCGTACGTGATCCTCGCCGACCGGAGCTACGAATCGGTCGATTTCACGCAGGCGGCGCCGGTCCCGCAGAAGATCACGGTGTCCGCGCTGAAGCCTTCGTCGATCGCGCGCTCCGGCGACGCGGTCCTCCTCGCCGACGCGCGCAACGACGGCACGACGCAGCTCGCGTATTTCTCCTCGCCCGATGCCGCTCCGCAGAGCGTCACGGTGCCGGGCCTGCCGACGTCCGGCGTGACGCTGTCCGGCACCGTGGCCGCGCTGCAGACTTTCCGCGGCATCTCCGTCGTCGATTTCGGCAGCGGCTCGGTCGACGTCCTCTCGCAGTCGAACGACGTCGCTGCGCGGCAACTGCTGGCCAGCGGCTCGATGCTGCTCGAGCTCGCGAATTCGACACTGCGGGTCTGGAATCTCACGAGCGGCATCATGACCGGCCAGGTGACGCTCCCGTCCGAAGCGATCGCCGTCTCCGCGGCCGACGGATCGAACACGGCCGACGTCGTCACCTCGTCCGACGTGGTCACCGTGGTGCTCGACGGACTGGCGCGGATGCCGCTCCGCGAGCTTCCGGCGAACGGGAACTCCTACTACCGCAAAATTGCAGTCTCGTCGTCACGCGTCTACCTCGCCGGCGCGGCGTCAATCGACATCTTCAGCCCCGACATGCAGTACGGCGGATCGATCCGCGCTCCCGGACTGGTCGATCTCGCGGCAAGCGAAACGGGAGTGTTCACCGTGAGCAACGACCTGTCGGTGCATGCGTACTCCATCGCCGGCGCGCCGCTCGGCTCGGCCACGATCGACGAAGGAAGCGATGCTCAGGCGCTCTCGATCGACCGCGTCGACGGCGCGCTCTGGGTCTCGCTGATCCACGGCTGCACGAGCGGCGGCATCTGCGAGAAGAAGACGCTCGTCTTCGATCCCGCACACCTCACGCAGACAGCGTCGATGCCCGGCGCCGTCGTCGACGTCGTCACCAGCGGCAGCCGCGCATATGCCATCACCGATTTTCCGTCGGAGCTGCGAATCATCGATCTGACCGACGGGCCGCACCCATCGATCGTTGCCAGCACCACGCTGCAGGGGAACGCCGCTTCGGTTTCGTACGCTTCCGGCACGCTCTACGTCCTCGGCGACATGCTGACCGCGTATTCCGAATCCTCGCTGGCGGTCACCGGCGCGTTTCTCGCTCCCGCCGTCACGAATCCACAGCAACGGGTCCGGATTGCCGGGACGTGCGCCGTCGTCATCGGCCGCGCGTCGTCGCCGCAGGAGTACACGCTTCCGGAATGGATTCCGGCGTCGTCGCCGGCAACCCCCGCGCCGGCGCGTGCAATCGCCGTCGCTCCGGGACGGACCTACGTGCTCACCGACCAGTCGCTCGAGATCTGGTCCGACACTCCGCTCGGCACGCCGCTCCGCCGTCACGCGGCGAGGTGATCGCGCCGTCGCGATAAGATTCGCGTCTGATGCCGAAGATCGAATTCGCCGAAGAGCCCAACGCCTATCGCATCACCCTGAACGATCCGCCGCTCAACATTCTGGACATCGACGTGCTCGGCCAGTTGAGCGATGCCATCGGACGCGCGAAGAACGACCGGCACTGCCTCATCATTGCCGCCGCCGGCGAAAAGGCCTTCTCTGCCGGGGCCAGCGTGTCGGACCACATCGGCGACCGCGTGCGGACGATGCTGCACCGGTTTCACGACTGTTTCCGCGCGCTGGCGAAGCTCGATCTCGTCACCGTCGCCCTGGTGAAGGGAGCGGCGCTCGGCGGTGGATGCGAACTGGCGCTGGCCTGCGACTTCGTGCTGGCTTCGGACCGCGCGAAATTCGGGCAGCCCGAGATCAACCTCGGCGTTTTTCCGCCGGTCGCCGCGTATCAGCTCTCCCGTCAGATGACGCCGCGCAAGGGACTGGAGCTGCTGCTGACCGGCGACAGCGTCGATGCCGCGGCGATCGCCAACGCAGTCTTCCCCGCCGCGGAGTTCGACGCGCGCGCCGAGGCATGGCTGCAGCGGCTCTACCGCCAGAGCGCGTCGTCGCTGCGTCTGACCAGGCGGGCCTTTCGTCTCGCGCAGAACGCCGACTTCGACGAACGCCTCGCCGCCGTCGAGCGCCTCTACCTCGATGAGCTGATGAAGAGCGAGGACGCGAACGAGGGGCTCGCCGCATTCGTGGAAAAGCGGAAACCCGTCTGGCGCGGACGCTAAGAGGGATGGGGTCAGGTCCCGTTCAGTGCACTCCGCCCATCAGCTTTCGGATGGGTCGCAACAGCACGAGGAGCACGACGGCCGAGACGGCGATGCTGATGAAGGCGATCTGGAACACCTGCGAAAAACTCGAGCTCTGCAGGAATCCGGCGACGTATCCGGCGACGTAGTTGCCGAGCGCCGAGGCCATGAACCAGACACCCATCATCAGGCCGACGACGCGCGGCGGCGAGAGCTTGGTCACCATGCTCAACCCGACCGGACTGAGACAGAGCTCACCGGTCATCTGCAGGAAGTAGAGCCCGACCAGCCACCATGGGCTGACGCGGTGCCCCACCTGCTGATATGCGTGGGCGGCCGGGAGCACGAGCGCGAACGAGGCGCTGAGCAGAATCAGGCCGAGCGTGAACTTGACCGGACTCGTCGGTTCGTGCTTTCCGAGCGCGATCCACAGCCAGGCAAAGATCGGGGCGAAGATGATCACGAAGAGCGGCTCGACCGACTGGAACCAGCTCGACGGATACGTGAAGCCGAGGATCTTGAGCCGCACCGCCTGATCGGCGAAAAGGTTGAGGCTTGATCCGGCCTGTTCGAATCCAGCCCAGAAGATCAGAGCGAAGAACGAGAGGATGGCGATGGCCGCGATGCGCGCCCAGTCGCCGCGGGTGAACGGCACCTTCGGCTTTTCGACGCTCTCGATCACTTTCGTCTGCGGCGTCTCGGCCTGCGACCGCGGCACGAGGTACTTCTTCCCAGCGACGTATTGGATCAGGCCGAGCGTCATGCCGACGCCCGCGGCGGCGAATCCCCAGTGCCAGTTGATCTTCTGTCCGAGATAGCCGGTGATGAGCGGCGCGATGAACGCACCGAGGTTGATGCCCATGTAGAAGAGTGAGAAACCGGAATCGCGGCGCGCGTCATCCTTGCTGTAGAGCGTGCCGACGATCGTGCTGACGTTGGGCTTGAGCAGGCCGGTACCGAGGACGATCAGACCGAGTCCGGTGAAGAAGAACGGCAGGCCGGGAACGGCCATGCAGAAGTGACCGAGGGCGATGATGATCCCGCCGATGAGCACCGCGCGGTAGTGTCCGAGCCATCGGTCGGCGATGTAGCCGCCGGGCATTCCCATGAAGTAGACCAGGAATGTGTAGGTGCCGTAGATCGTGGCCGCACGTTTCTCTCCGAAGCCGAGGCCGGGCTGCATCGTCGAGCCGACCATGTAGAGGATGAGCAGCGCGCGCATGCCGTAGTAGCTGAAACGCTCCCACATCTCGGTGAAGAAGAGCGTCGCCAGGCCGCGCGGATGACCGAACCATTGTTTCTCGTGCGGAAGTACGGCTGCGTTCGACATGGCACGTATTGTTGCATGACTTTCTCGTGCAGAATGCGCTCTCCATGAACCTGCAGCGCGACGTTCCGCTCGCCCCGCTGACCACGCTGGGCATCGGCGGTCCGGCGCGGTACTTCGCGCGCGCGGAGTCGCCGGCCGAGGTCGAAGCGATCGTGGCCTGGGCGGAGGAGCACGGCGAGCCGCTGCTGGTCCTCGCGGGGGGCAGCAACGTGCTGATCGCCGACGAAGGATTCGCCGGCGTGGTCCTGCACGTCGATCTGCGCGGAGTCCATCCAGAATCGCAGGATGCCGGAGCGGTGGTGGTGAACGTCGCCGCGGGCGAACGGTGGGACGATTTCGTGGCCATGGCGGCCGGCAAGGGATGGGCGGGGATCGAGTGCCTGTCGGGCATTCCGGGATCGGCCGGCGCCACGCCGATCCAGAACGTCGGCGCGTACGGGCAGGACGTCAGCGAGACGATCGTGCGCGTCGACGTCTACGACCGCGTCGAGCATCGCCGGAAGTCGCTGACGAACGAGGAGTGCGGCTTCGCCTATCGCTCGAGCGCGTTCAAGCACGCCGGGCGCGACCGCTACGTCGTCCTCTCTGTCAGTTTCCGTCTCGTTCCCGGCGGGACACCGGCGGTGCGCTATCCCGACCTGCAGCGCGAGCTCGGCGATGGGGCGGGCGATCTGCGCCGCGTCCGCGATGCCGTAATCGCCGTCCGGCGCCGCAAGGGGATGGTGCTCGATCAGTCCGATCCCGACACGCGCAGCGACGGCTCGTTCTTCACCAATCCGGTCCTCTCGCCTGCCGACTGGGCGAAGTTTCCGGTCCGCGACGCGCCGCATTTTCCGGCGGCCGACTCGGTGAAGCTCTCGGCGGCGTGGCTCATCGAGCACGCCGGCTTCCACAAGGGCTTCCGCCACGGGAACGCCGGAATCTCGAGCAAGCACACGCTGGCCATCGTGAACCGCGGCGGGGCGACGGCGCGCGAGGTGATCGAGCTGGTGCGGATGATTCAGCGCGGCGTGCGCGAGCGCTTCGGGATCGAGCTGCAGCCCGAGCCGAACTTCATCGGTTTCGGCCCTCGACCTGATCGATGATCCGCTGGATGATCGGCAGCGGGACGCTGCGCTCGAGGTACTCCCAGATCGCCAGCACGTCTTCCGGATATCGAGTCGGCTCCGCGTTCGCACCGGTGCGCCCGTCGCGCAGAGCGAAGTACGCGCGGCTGTACCACTTCTGCGCTTCGTCGAAGTTCGACCGCAGCCGTTCCCGCGCGTGCTGGATCAGCAGGACCTGATCGGGCGAGATGTCCGACTCGGTGGCCACGTGCTTGACGACCGGCTTGCCCGAGCGCTGCAGGTCGCGCTCCTCTTCTCTGCGCCGCTTGCGCGCCAGCGAGTCGTCGTCGCTGCGGATCACGCCGTGTTCGGAGAGCGTACGAATCGCCGCGAGGTACTCGGACACGCGTTCGTCGATCCGCAGTCCGGAGTGATAGAGGTACTTCCCCTGCTCATTCGGGCTCTTCGACAAACGGCTCCAGACGACGAAGGCGTGCAGGCTGACGATGGTGTCGTGATGTTTGAACCAGAGGCGGCCTTTCGTGGCCAGACGCAGCGGGTGAGAGTGCTCGATCTGCACTCCCTGTTCGGCCACGTCGAGCAGCACCACCTGCGCTGCGCCGAAGCTGCCGACCAGCTTTTCCGTGACGAGGAAACGCTCGGTTTCGCGGAGGTCTTCGGGTTCCGTAGTCATGGGCGCGAAAATATACCGCGCTCCTCGACATATGGCGCCAGCGTACGGCGCAGCACGTCGGGGACGGGCGTCGGTTTCAGCTCTCCTTTTTTCACGGTCACCAGGACGTACTTGCCGCTGGCCACGACGAGGTCCGGGGCTTCCTTGCGCCGCACCTCGAAATCGAGATGAATCGAGCTGTGCCCGATCTTCCCGAAGAAGGCATCGACCACCAGCAGCTCGTCCAGCGTCACCGGGTGGAAGAAATCGCACTCCACGTGCACGCGCGGCAGCCAGATCCCGAGCTCGTCGAAGAGCTTGCGGTAGGAAAGCCCGCAGGAACGGAACAGCTCCACCTCCGCCAGGCCGAAGAACCGCAAATAGGCCTGATAGTTGATGATGCCGGCCGCGTCGATGTCCTCCCAGCGGACGTACTCCTGGACCGAGAATCTCAAGTCACGACGCACGACGCGGGAGGGAGGGCGAATATTTCCGCTCATGGAGGCCCCCGGCAGGGCCTCACGCGTTAACCATCGGATCGCTTTTCCCGTATCAGCGTCGGGAGGTTCTTCATGGACACAGGCGTGATCTGGATTCCGATCGTCGCCATTACCGGCTCGTTCGTCATGGTGGTGATGGTCGTGTGGATTGCGACCCGCGGCAGAGAGCGGCGCGCGCGCTACAAGGCGGACGTGCAGATGAAGCTGATCGAACGCTTCGGCTCTTCCACGGAGCTGGTGAACTTTC
>DATFUW010000423.1:0-4563 GCA_035260605.1 Thermoanaerobaculia bacterium
CGACGCGCAGCATGCCGCGGTCGTTGTCCGCCGGACTGACTGGTTCCCGGGCGCGTCGACCCCGCCGGCCACGCAGAGTCTCGTCTATCACCTGCAGCGCGAGGGTGAGCGCTGGAAGATCGCTTCGATCTCGCGCGCCTGAACGCCTCTACATCGTTCCCTGCAGGCCGGCCGTGACCACATACAACGGCCGGATCCCCGTCTTGTTCAACGGCAGCAGCAGATTGAAGAGGAATGCACGGTCGACTCCGAGTTTCCACTTGCCGCCCAGCGCGCCGTCGATTTCCGACCGGCCGACGAGTTGCACGTTCGGCAGCACGGGGCTGACGAACGCGTCGGCGCCGCGCGGCCGGACGACGCCGATCAGATCGGTGGTCAGCGTCAGCTTCGGCGACGCGAGGATCTCCGTGCCGAGCGTGTAGGCGAAGGCGTCGAGTTTCGTCTGGCCGAATTCGACTTCGTATCCCGCGTTGAGGTGCGGGGTGAAGCGCTTGAGGCTCTTCGAGGCGATGTAGGAGGCGCGCAGGCGCGTGTGCCCCGTTCCCAGGAAGTTCTCTTTGTCGCCGGTCGGAAGCGTCAGGTCGACCATGGCCGCGGAATCGACTCCGTGGAGGGGGAGGCGGTACTTGCCGCGCGCGGTGATGTCGCCGATGCCCACGGCGGTGCCGGTCCCGGACTGGTCGGGCGTCTCCACGGTGGGATCGAAGTGGTGGATGGCGGGAGAACTGCCCGGTGAAACCACGACGAAGGCATGCGTGAACACCTGCAGATCGTTTCGTTCGTACGGCACGACCAGACCGAGGTCGAAGTTGTTCGATACGCCGTAGACCGCCGCGAACGTCAGCGCCTGGCTCTTGAGTCTGAAGTGGAGTTGCACGTGGATGGTGTCGTTGAGGTAGGCAGCATCGGAATGGCCTCCGGTGCACGCCACCGTCAGGCAGTGCGGCAGCACCAGTTCGGCCGTGTCGTTTCCCGCGATCTGCTGGTAATCGGCAAACGTGTAGGAGAACGACAGATTGAGATTTCCTTTCCCGGTCGTCGAACCACGCTCGCTGAGGACGGGTCCGAGGGCTCCCTGGATGCGCTGGTACGTCCCCGTCGTCTCGTCGAAGTGGTACGAGACGAGGCCGACCGCGGAGGGGATGGGGAAGAACGATCGCGCCTGCAGGACCGATTGCAGCGTTCGCGTGAACGCCTGGAGATCTCCAGTCTGCCCGAAATGCGCCTGGTGTCCTGTGTCGGCGAGCTGGATCCCGTCGCCCCCGTACAGATTGTTGATCAGGTCCGAGAGCGTGTTTCCATGCTGGATGGTGACCTGTGCCTGCAAGGCGCAGGGGACGAGAAGACTGACCAGCAGCAGCGCGATACGACGGCCCATTTTGCCTCCTTGAATTCTGCGCATTGTAAACTCTCGCCGCCATGAAGAAGACGATCGTCCTGTTCCTCTTCGCTGCCGTTCCTGTCACAGCGGCATCACGACTGCCGGTCCGTGCGCCGCACGTCATGGTCGCTTCGGTCGATCCGATCGCCTCGCGCGTCGGCGCCGACATCATGAAGCGCGGTGGAAACGCGGTCGACGCCGCCGTCGCCGTGGCCTTCACCCTCGCCGTCACCTGGCCCGAGGCGGGCAACCTCGGCGGCGGCGGCTTCATGATGATCCGCAAGATCGACGGCACCGACGTGGCGCTCGACTACCGCGAGCGCGCCCCCCTCGCCGCCACCCGCGACATGTACCTCGACGCGAACGGGAACGTGATCAAGGACGCCTCGCTGCTCGGCTACAAGGCCGCCGGCGTGCCCGGAACCGTCGCCGGAATGGCCCTGGCGCATCGCCGGTACGGAAAGCTTCCGTGGAAGGACGTCGTCGAACCGGCACGCCGTCTCGCCGCGGAGGGCTTCCCCGTCAGCCAGTACCTCGCCAACAGCCTGACGGTGAAACGCACCATGGAGCGGCTGCAACATTTTCCGGAGAGCTGGCGAATCTACGAACGGAACGGGCACGCGTACCGGATGGGCGACCGCTTCGTTCAGCCGGAGCTCGCGGCGACGCTGGCGCGGATCGAAAAGGACCCGCAGGATTTCTACCACGGCGTCACTGCACGCCGGATCGCCGCGGCGATGAAGGCCCATGGCGGAATCATGACCGCCGCCGATCTCGCGCAATACGAACCGACGGTCCGCAAAACACTCCACGGAACCTACCGTGGATACGAGATCATCACCATGCCCCCGCCGTCGTCGGGCGGCATCGTGCTGTTGGAGATGCTGCACATGCTCGAGCCCTACGACCTGCAGGCCATGGGCTGGCACTCGTCCGCGGAGGTGCACGCCATGGTCGAGGTCATGCGGCGGGCTTACGCCGACCGGTCGAAGTACCTGGGCGACACCGACTTCGTCCGCGGCGTTCCGGTCGCCGGGCTGATCTCCCGCGCCTACGCGGAACAGCGCCGGAAGGACATCGACCCGCTCCATGCCACCGACAGCAAGAGCGTGCAGCCCGGCAATCCAGGTCCGTACGAGCCGCCGGAGACCACGCAATTCACGATCATCGATGCTGATGGGAACGTCGTCAGCAACACCTACACGCTGAACGAGAGTTACGGTTCGGCGGCCACCATCCCCGGCACGGGGATGCTCATCAATGACGAGATGGACGACTTCACCTCCAAGCCTGGCGTGCCGAATGTCTACGGGCTCATTCAGGGGGAGGCCAACAGCATTGCTCCGCACAAGCGGCCGCTGTCGTCGATGACGCCGACGATCGTCCTGAAGGACGGCAAGGTCGCATTCGCCACCGGCAGTCCTGGAGGGTCGACGATCATGAACACGGTCCTGCAGGTGATCGTGAACGTGATCGACTACGGGATGGATCTCCAGCAGGCCGTCGACGCACCGCGGTTCCATCATCAATGGTTGCCGGACAAGATCGCCTGGGAGCCGTTCGAGTTTTCCCGCGATACGCGTGATGCGCTGGAGAAAATGGGACACGTCTTTGCAGAGAAGCCGGGCGAGATCGGTGACGCGGAATCGGTGGCAGTCGATGCGAAGAACGGAGAGCGGCTCGGTGCGTCCGATCCACGCCGCGGCGGTATGGCCATCGGCTGGTAGAATGCGCGGCGCTTTTCGGGAGGGTTGATGGCTGTCGACAAGGCTTCACTGCAGGAGTTCGCGGACCGCGAACGCGATCGGTTCGAGCAAACGCTGAAAGAGTTCGTCGAGATCCCGACGGTCTCCTCGGAACCCGAGCGTCGGCCCGACATCCGGCGCTGCGCCGACCTGGCGGCCAGGACGATCCGCGACTTCGGCGGAACGGCCTCGATCTTGGAGACCGCTGGCAATCCGATCGTCCACGGCCGGTTCGAAGGTCCGGCGGGAGCCCCGAGCGTCACGATCTACAACCATCTCGATGTCCAGCCGGCCTCGCGCGAGACCGAGCCGTGGTCGACCGATCCATTCACGTTCACCAGACAGGGCGATCGCTACCTCGGCCGCGGAACGACCGACGACAAAGGCCCCGCGCTGACGGCGCTCTTCGGGATCCGCGCGGCGCGCCACGCAGGCGTGCCGATCGACGTCCGACTGCTGTGGGAGCTGGAGGAGGAGATCGGGTCGGTGCATTTCGAGGACGCAATGAAAGAGCACGGGGCAGCGCTGGCCACCGATTCGGTCCTGGTGAGCGATACCATCTGGGTCTCCCGGCAGCGCCCAGCGTGCCCGGCGGGGCTGCGCGGTCTGGCGGGGTTCGAGCTCACCCTCGAGACGGGGACGACTGACCAGCACTCCGGGACGACCGGCGGCGCGGCGCGCAACCCGCTCGGTGAGCTGATGCAACTCGTCTGCGAGATGTTCGATCCGACGACCGGCAGGGTGAAGATCAAGGGCTTCTACGACGATGTCGAGCGGCCCTCGCGGCGCGAGCTCGAGGAGTTTCGCGCGTCGGGGTTTTCGCTCGCGCACTTCAAACGCGATCATCAGTTCAAGTCGATCCGCTCGAACGATCCGCTCGACGTCATGAAGCGCATCTGGGCCATGCCCACGATGGAGATCCACGGCATGCCGGGCGGCTACACCGGACCGGGCATCAAGACGATCATTCCGCCCCGCGCGACCGTGAAGATGTCCTGCCGTCTCGTCCCGCGGCAGAACCCGAAGAAGATCCTGCGCCTGGTTCGCGACTTCGTGAAATCGCACAATGCCGACGTGCGGTTCGTCGAGGAGTCGGCGATGGAGCCGTACAAGGCGCCGACGTCCGGTCCGCTCCCTGATGCCGTGCGCCGCGCGATGCAGTTCGCCTTCGGGCGCGAGCCGGTCTTCGTCCGCGAAGGAGGATCGATCGGCGCGGTGGTCTCGATGGAGCGCTACCTGAAGTGCCCCATCCTGTTTCTCGGTCTCTCCCTGCCGGAACACGGCTACCACGCACCGAACGAAAACTACGACTGGCAGCAGGCGCGCGGCGGCATGGTGGCCTTCGCGAAGTATTTCGACGAACTCGCCCACCTGTAGGGCCGGCTCTCAGCCGGCCCATCCCGTAGAGAACCCACCATCGGCCGCTGTAGAGCCGGC
>DATFUW010000424.1:0-10151 GCA_035260605.1 Thermoanaerobaculia bacterium
GACCTGATCCTGGACCGTCCGGCGATCGATCTGGACTTCACGCTCGAGGAGGGGAGCTCGGCCTTCGCCCGCGCGCTGGCCAAGGAGATCAACGGGCGAGTGCGCTCGTTCCCACAGTTCCTCACGTACAAAGTGACGGCGGATGATTTTCCGGAGATCGACATCGCCACGGCGCGCAGCGAGAAGTACCGCGCTCCCGGCGCGCTCCCGGCAGTGAGCGCGGGGACGCTGCAGGACGACCTGCTGCGCCGTGATTTCTCGATCAACGCCATCGCATTCGACGTGCTCGCCGGCGAACTCCACGATCCGGCCGGCGGCGCGGACGACCTCGAGCACCACCAGATCCGCGTGCTGCACGACGCCAGCTTCATCGACGACCCGACGCGGATCTTCCGCGCGATCCGCCTCGCCGCGCGGCTCGATTTCACCATCGAGTCGCACACGCGGGACCTGATGCAGCAGGCCGTCGCCGGCGGCGCGCTGGCGTCGATCTCCCGCGAGCGCATCTGGCGGGAGCTCTTCCTGGCCTTCGAGGAGACGGACGCCCCGCGCGTGATCGAGGCCCTCAACGATGCCGGCGCGCTCGAGGTCCTCTTCGGGCCGCGGAAGATCGAGCGCCTGCAACTCGAATTGGCGCAGCGCGCCGCCGCCGGCGACGCCGAGCTCGATCGCCAGGCGCTCTACATCGGCGCCCTCCTCTACGGCAACGCCTCCCCCGTCGACCTCGAGGGATCGGGGCTGTCCCAGCGCCGCGCGCGCGTCGTGATGCAGATCGCGAACGAACAGCCCCGGTACGCCGACTCCCTCGCGGACGGTGCGACCGACCGGCAACGGTTTAAGGTGCTCAAGCATGCCTCGCCGGAGCTGCTCGCGGTCCTGGCCGCGGCGCCCGATGCCGCCGCCGAACACGTGCTCCGCTTCCGTGAATACCAGAAGTTCCAGCTCGCGCTCCGTGGATCCGATCTCGACGTGCCCCTCGGACCCCACGTGGCCAGGGCCCTGGAGCGCGCCAGAGAAGCGGTCTTCACCGGTGAGATCCAGCCGCAGGAGGCGCGCGACTTTGCACGCCAGAAGGCGATCCAGTATCTTGATCGGGAACACGTGACGGAACCGTCATCCTGAGCATGAGAGCGTCCGCGGTCCTGATCCTCTTCGCGTTCGCCATTCCGGCGGCCGCGCAGGAGCAGACGCCTCCCCCGCACGACATCACCCAGGTCGACACACCTCCTCCGGGCGGAGCGATCGCCGTCCCGCTTCCGGAGCACGAGCGAAAGAAACTCGAGCGCTACGACATCCCCGAGCTTTCAGGAGCCAGGCAGGCGCTCGGCTCGCAGCTCATCGATGGAAAGCTCCCGCGGCCGCTGATCGATTACGTCGTGCGCGAAGGAGAGGTCGAACAGCGGCTGTCGATCTTCGACGGCGGGCTCGTGGCCGTCGGCATGCGCGGCGCGGGCGGCGTGATCCGCAAGAAAGTGATCATCCCCGAAGACGCGCTGCAGAACTACCTCAAGAAGATCTCGCCATCGGCGCTGACGGACATCCGGCAGCTCGCGCTGACGCCGCCGGCTGACGGGCGCGAGGCGCTCCTTCGCGTCTACACCACGCGAACCGAGTACGTCGAGCGGCGATTCGATCCGAGCGCCGCCCCGCCGCGAAAGCTCAACGACGCGCTCGCGCCGCTGCGCGATCTCCTGCGGACGATCAGCGAGGACCGCGAAGTCACGAACACCATCGCCGGATACATGCCGAAGCCCGGCGATCAGCTCGTCGGCGACGACCAGCGCGTCTACCTCGTGAAACGGGTCATCGACCAGCACATCGTGGAACTGAGCTGCACCACGCAGCCGGTGACGATCTACGTCGAGGTGAAGACCCTGTACAACTACTTCATCGGCAGGGCGGGAGCCGCGCAACCGTAGTGGCCACCCTCCGCGTCACCGCCGGCACGCTTCGCGGCCGCCGGATCCCCGTTCCCGCCGGCGACGTCCGGCCCACGTCCGAGCGCGCACGGCAGGCGTTCTTCAATATCGTCGGAGAGCGAATCGAGGGGGCGCGCTTTCTCGATCTCTTCGCCGGAAGCGGCATCTTCGCCTTCGAGGCGGTCTCGCGCGGCGCGGAATCGGCGACCGCCGTGGAGCGCGACCGCCGCGCCGTCGAGGCCATCCTCCGGCGGGCCCGCGAGTGGAACGTCCCGGTCGAGGCCATGGCCGCCGACGCCATCTCCGCGCTGCGGCGCCTGGAAGGACAGCCGTTCGACGTCGTCTACGCCGATCCGCCGTACGACTATCCGGCGTACCGCGACCTCGTCACCAATCTCGGACAGAGGCTGCGTCTCGGACCAGAAGCGGTCGTTGCCGTCGAGCACCGCCGGCGCACCGATCCCTTCGGCGACCGCCTCGGCGCACTCCACGCCTCGCGCAGGGCCGAATACGGAGAGGTATGCATGACGTTTTTCGAATCTGACTCCGGAATTGCATGAGCCGCAAAAGGACCGCATGGAACTACGACTGGACGACGAAGGCACCCACACCCTCTTTGGAAATCACGACGAAAACCTGCGCATGCTCGAAGACGCGTTCGACGTCAAGATCTCCGCGCGCGGCCGCGAGCTGTTCGTTCAGGGGAAGGCGGAGAGCCTCGGTCCGGTGGAGCGACTCATCGATGAGATGCAGACCCTCATCGAGCAGGGGTATCCGCTGAAGAAGTCGGACATCTTCACCGGTGTGCGCGTGCTCCGCGACCGTCCGGAGACGAACCTGATCGAGTTCTTTACCGACGACGCGCTGCAGCCGGCAGTGCGCCGCGTGGTCACGCCGCGCAACATCGCGCAGAAGCTCTACCTGCAGACCATGCAGGACTTCGACATCACCATCGCCATCGGCCCGGCGGGGACCGGTAAGACTTTCCTGGCGGTGGCCGCCGCGGCCGCCACCCTGACCGAGAAGACCATCAAACGGATCGTCCTGTGCCGTCCCGCGGTGGAGGCGGGCGAGCGGCTCGGATTCCTCCCCGGCGACATCGCCGAGAAGGTCAATCCCTATCTCCGCCCGTTGTACGACTCGCTCTACGACATCATCGGATACGAGAAGGTCGAAAAGCTGATGGAGCGCGACGTGATCGAGATCGCGCCGCTGGCCTTCATGCGCGGCCGCACGCTCAACGACGCGTTCATCATCCTCGACGAGGCGCAGAACACGACCCCCGAGCAGATGAAGATGTTCCTCACGCGGCTCGGCTTCGGTTCGAAGGCCGTGGTCACCGGCGACGTCACGCAGGTCGATCTGCCGGAGGGGAAGAAATCGGGGCTGCGCGAGGCGCGCGAGATCCTGCGCAACGTCGAAGGCATCCGCTTCTTCGAGTTCGGCGACAAGGACGTGGTCCGCCATCCGCTCGTGGGGAAGATCGTCGTGGCCTACGACCGCGCCGAACGGGAGCGCAAGAGCCAGCCTTGAACGTCGAGATCGCCGGCCCGGGGGTGCCGCACCTGACGCGGCGCGACATCATCGGCTTCGTCCGCAAAGTGATGCTGGCGGTCGAGCGGGAGTTCGACGAGATTTCCATCGCCCTGGTGAACGACCGCACCGTGCGCGGGCTGAACCGGAAGTTCCGCGGAAAGAATCGGAGCACCGACGTGCTGACCTTCCCCGGCGACGATTCCTGCGAGATCGTCATCTCCCTCGATCAGGCGCGCCGCCAGGCCGCCGCCGAGGGGCACTCCCTCCCCACCGAGATCCGCTATCTCCTCCTGCACGGAATCCTCCACGGCCTCGGCTACGACCACGAGAAGGACGAGGGGCAGATGAACGCGCTGGAGCTGCGCGTGCGCGAAGCCGTCGGACTCGATTGAGGCGGCGTGGCCACCGATCTCAAGTCAGCTCGATGATCTTGTCTTTCCAGAGCCTGTAGAAGATCAGCATGGCGTCCGGCTCGCGGATGGGGCTGATCTTCATCAGCGATCCGATGTCGTACTGCCCGTTGATGCGCGAGAGGATGAAGCCCTCGTTCGGCGTGAAGTTCATCCCCGTGATCTCGCTCAACGGCTTGGCGATCTTCGGCACGCGCGACTCGTTCAGTCCCTGGCTGTGCAGGTCGGCGAGGATCACCGCCTCCGCGCCCTTGATCACGCTGCGCACGCGCGGCTCGTTGGGATCGAGGTTCTCAGCCGCCTTGAGCAGCCGCTGCGCTTTCGGATAATCCTTGTTCTTCAGCGCCTGCTGTGCGCGGCCCAGCAGCGAGGTCACCTCATCGGACTCGCTGAAGGCCTGGAGCTCGGCGGAGATCGCCTGCGAGGGCGGCGCGTTCTCCGCGCCCAGCTCCTCCAGCCGGAGGTATCCGGCACGCATCAGGCGGCCGATCGTCGAGCAGACGACGAACGACGACCCGCGGCTCTCCAGTCCGATCTCGGCGATGGTCCGTTTGCCGTCGATGGCGTTCACCACCGTGGTCTGCACGTCGTCCAGGTCCTTCGTGTCGACCGTGCGCGCGACCACCGGGACCATGGCCTCGTGCGGGATCACCTCGCGGATGTGCGACCACTCGTCGACGCGCCGGCTCCCCTCCATGATGATTCCGGTGACGTCGATCTGTAGCGGGATCATGGCCATCGACGGCAGCTCGTCGTCGAGGAACTGGAACTCCCCCTCGGGCCACAGGAAGATCTCGTAGATCTCCTCCTCGGCCTTCAGGCGCATCAGGCGCAGCAGCTCCTGCTCGGTGATCACCTCGATCATCACCAGGATCTTGCCGAGGAGGATCCCCGACTGCTGCTGAACCTCCATCCCCTTCATCAGCTCCGCCTCGGTGAGGAAGCCATGGCTGATCAGGAACTGGCCGAGGTATTCGCGTGGATCGTTGGAGGCGGAGGAGATGACGCGCCCCTCCTTGAAGAAGATCTTCTTCTCCACCGACTTGTTGGACAAGACCAGCGTGCCCGTCTTGCGGCCGAGACTCAGCCACTGCAACAGGTCGCCCGGGACCATCGTTTTCAGATTGCCGGTGACGGCCATGAAGGGCCAATGAGTATAAGGTTGTCCGTTGCCGGTTGTCAGTTGCGTTGTACGCTCTACACGTGAGCGACAAGCCGTACTTCGACCCGGGCGACCTCGCCGCGCGTCATTTCGACCCTGCCGAGGACCTCGGCGCGCCGGGCGAGTTTCCGTACACACGCGGCCCGCAGCCGACGATGTACCGCGGAAAGCTGTGGACCATGCGTCAGTACGCCGGGTTCTCGACGGCCGCGGAGTCGAACCGCCGCTACCGCTATCTCCTCGAACGCGGCACCACCGGCCTGTCGATCGCCTTCGACCTTCCGACGCAGATCGGGATGGATTCGGATGATCCGCGGGCGCGGGGGGAGGTGGGGAAAGTCGGCGTGGCGATCGACTCCATCGCCGACATGGAAGTGCTGTTCGACGAGATCCCGCTCGACCGCGTCTCGATCTCCATGACCATCAACGCGCCGGCGTCGATCCTTCTGGCGATGCTGCTCGTCGTCGCGGAACGGCGTGGGATCTCCTGGACGAAGCTCAACGGCACCATCCAGAACGACATCCTCAAGGAGTACGTCGCGCGCGGGACGTACATCTTTCCGCCGGCGCCGTCGCTGCGCATCGTGACCGACATCTTCGAGTTCTGCGCACCCGAGGTTCCGCGCTGGAACACGATCTCCGTCTCCGGCTATCACATCCGTGAGGCTGGATCGACGGCGGTGCAGGAGGTGGCCTTCACGCTGGCCAACGGGCTGCAGTATGTGAAGGCGGCGGTCGACCGCGGGCTGGACGTCGACTCCTTCGCGCCGCGCATCTCGTTCTTCTTCAACGCGCACAACGACTTTCTGGAAGAGGTGGCCAAGTTCCGCGCCGCCCGGAAGCTGTGGGCCGTGCTGATGCGCGAGCGTTACGGCCCGAAGGACCCGCGCTCGCTCGCGCTCCGCTTCCACGCGCAGACTGCGGGATCGACGCTGACCGCACAGCAGCCGGAAAACAACATCGTGCGCGTCGCCTACCAGGCCATGGCCGCGGTCCTGGGCGGATGCCAGTCGCTGCACACGAACAGCCGCGATGAGGCGCTCGCGCTGCCGACCGAGGAATCGGTGACCATCGCCCTGCGCACGCAGCAGGTCCTGGCGTACGAGACCGGTGTGCCGTCGGCCGCGGATCCGCTTGCAGGGTCGTACGCCGTGGAGTCGATGACCCTGGACATCGAACGCCAGGCCCGCGCGCTGATCGAGAAGATCGACGGAATGGGCGGAGCGCTGGCGGCGATCGAGTCGGGCTTCGTGCAGAAGGCCATCGGCGATTCGGCGTATGCCGCGCAGCTGGCGATCGAGTCGAAGCAGGCCATCGTCGTCGGCGTCAACGAGTTCAGCGACGACCGCCCCTGTCCCCTCCCGATCCTGACGATCGACGAAAGCGTGGAACGCGATCAGGTGGCGCGGCTGCAGGCCTTCCGCCGCGGGCGGCGTGGCGAAACCCGCGCCGCGCTCGCCGCGCTCGACAGTGCCGCGCGCGACGGGGCGAACCTCATGCCGGCGATCGTCGACTGCGTCCGCAACGACTGCACCGTCGGCGAGATCGTCGCGACCCTCAAACAACCCTTCGGCGAGTGGAAGGGGTCAGGTCTGTGATCCGTGATTTTCTCCACGTTGTAGAAACGTTGTTGGTCGTCAATCTACGAGACGTAGAAAATCACGGATCACAGACCTGACCCCTTTTGCGATAATGGGGGGTGTGGGGCGGCTGATTCTCGAAGACGGCACGGTGTACGAGGGCGAGGGTTTCGGATCGAGCGAAAACGCCATCGGCGAGGTGGTGTTCAATACCTCGCTCACCGGATATCAGGAGATCGCCACCGATCCGTCGTACCGGTTTCAGATCGTCACCATGACCTACCCGCACATCGGCAATTACGGAGTGGAGACGGCCGTGGAGCAGAGCGCGGAGCCGCAGGTGGCGGGCTTCGTGGTGCGCGACCTGATCCGCGAGCCCTCCAGCGCGCACGCGCAGATGTCCCTCGGCGACTATTTCGCGCGCTACCGCATCACGGCGATCCAGGGCATCGATACGCGCGCGCTCACGCGCAAGATTCGCACCGAAGGGGCCATGCGCGGCATGATCACCAACGAGGCCGCGCGCACGGTCGACAGCATCGTCTCCGAAGTGCGGCACGCGCCGTCGATGAGCGGGCTCGATCTCGTCCGCCGCGTCACCGTCGAGACGCCGTACGCGTTCGAAGAGGTGCCGCCCGAGCCGCGGCACCGCGTCGCCGTGTTCGACTTCGGCGTCAAGCGCGACATCCTCCGCCAGCTCGCCCATCACGGCTGCCAGGTCACCGTCCTTCCGGCGAGCACGCCGGCAGCGGACGTGCTCACCGGCCGGTACGACGGCGTCGTCCTCTCCAACGGTCCCGGCGATCCGGAACCGGTGACCTACGCGCAGGAGACGATCCGCAATCTCGTCGGAAAGGTGCCGCTCTTCGGCATCTGCCTCGGACATCAGCTCCTCGGACTGGCACTCGGCGGGAAGACGTACAAGCTGAAGTTCGGCCACCGTGGCGGCAACCATCCGGTCAAGGACCTCCGCAGCGGACGCGTGGAGATCACCTCGCAGAACCACGGCTTCGCCGTCGATCCCGACTCCCTGCCCCAGCGCGACGTGGAGCTCACGCACATCAATCTCAACGACCAGACGCTCGAGGGCTTCCGCCACCGCAGCGAGCCGATCATCGCCGTTCAGTACCACCCCGAGGCCGCCCCCGGTCCGCACGATTCGTTCTATCTGTTCCACGACTTCGTGCGCATGCTCGACGAACAGCGATAGTCACCAGTACAGCGCGTCGAACAGCATCGGGAACGTGGCGTGCGTCTGTCCGCGGTGCTGCGGGCGGAAACCGAACAGCACGATCTTCCCTTTGCCGTAGGTCATGGCCACCGCGGCCGCCTTGCGGGTCAGTCTGTCGGCGCCGCTGATCCAGCCGGACAGCAGGATGTCGCGGGAGTCCTCCGGATAGGTCATCAGCACCCAGCGCTTCATCTCATTGCCGGGAAGCGTCGTGTCGAAGGCGATCGGCCGATCGACGAAGATCGCCGTCTCCTTCGGCATGTCGGCCGTGACCGGATGATCCGTATTGACGGACACGCGAAGCAGCGATCCGGGGACGGAGAAATCGCCCGGTTTCGCCAGCGCGTCGCGCACCGGAATGTTGAAGTTGTCGATCACATAGTCGCACGCGGCGCTGAACGCGAGCAGCGTGCCGCCGTTCTCCACGAACTTGCGCAGGACCTCGGCCCCTTCCTTTTCCAGCGCGCCGCGGAACTCCGGCGGGAACTCCTCGACGTAGCGCATCGATCCTTCCTCGGTGCGCCGCCGGCCGGTGGCGATCTCGTCCTTGTTGATGTCAGGCAGGATGAAGACGTCGAAGTTCTGCAGGCCTGCCTTCACGTCCTGCGGATGGAGCGACTTCGGCGCGAATCCGTACGTGTCGAGCAGCCAGCGTGTCCATCCCTCGTCCAATGCGCCGCCCCACGGATCGTAGATCGCGATGCGCGGCTTCTTCTGACCGTCGTGTTTCGCGAGCACCGCTTTCCGAGCGGGCTCGATCGTCGACACGCGATGCAGCCCCATGGGCATCGTGGTGTGCTCGACGGTGACGCCCATGGCCAGCGGCATCGTCCACGTGGCGACGTCGTACGGCCGCAGGATCTCCTTGCCCGGCTGCAGGCGCACCTCGGGATAGCGTTGCGGTTCGAGCAGCTCGGTCACGAACCGCGAATACGGCTGGGCCATCGGGACCCAGTAGTCGCCGTTGTCGGCCTGCAGGACTTCGATGCCGTGTTCCTGAAGGATGGACGCCATCAATTGCGCCGTCGGCCAGTCGCGCTGCTGTTTCGGAATGCGGTACGCCTCGCCCGGCGCGGCATCGGCAACCGCGGCGCTTGCGCGCGCGACCATGTCGCGCAGCAGGTCCTGGCGGTGCTGGCTGGCGATCTCCAGCAGCGCGTCGGAGGCGATCCGCTCGTAGTCCATGATGTCGCGCAGACGCCACGTCCCGCCTGCCCACGGATGCGGAAAGTTGATCGTCGGTTTGTAGTCGATCAGCCCCTTGGTCCCGCCGTGGAGTTCTGACGGATCCACGGTGATCGGCGTGGCGATGTGTGCGGAGGCGGTCTCCAGCAACAGACCGGTGACGTTCTTCCACCAGCCGGTGTTGCGCGTGCCGCCGAGCCAGTAAGCATCGAAGGAGTAGCCGTAGATGAGCCCCGCTTTGTCGTGCTGCTCCAGGCGGAAGGCCATGTTCGAGCCGATGAGATTGACCTCGCGCCAGATCAGCGGATTGACGGTCGGATCGATCGGATCAGCGAACGGCGGGATGAACATCCGCGGCCCCTCCGTCCCCATCTGGTGTTCGTCGACCCACACCTGCGGAGACCACTCGCGATACACGGCGCGATTGAGCTCCCGGGTCTCCGCCTGCGTGAGCATGTACCAGTCGCGGTTGTTGTCGTGTCCCACGTAATGGTGGTAGAGCCACGGAAGCCGGCCGCCCTCGTACGGCGTGCCGAGGTACTTGCGGTAGTAGTCGGTGATCATGATCTGGCCGTCGGGATTGAGCGACGGCACCAGCAGGAGGACGACGTCGTCGAGGCGGCGTTTCGTCTCGGCGTCGTTCGCGGTGGCCAGCGCGTACGCCCACTCCATGGCCATCTGGCTGGAGGCGATCTCGCTCGAGTGGATGTTGCAGGTCACGATGACGACTGCTTTGCCGTCGCGAGTGAGCGCGTCGATCTGCGCGTCGCCGAGCCCGCGCGGGTCGGCGAGCTGCCTGGCCGTCTTGCGGATCCGCGCAAGGTCGCGCATGTTCGCCTCGGAGGAGATCACAGCCATGATGAAGTCCTCGCCGAGGGTCGTCTTGCCGAGCGACTCGACCTGCACGCGAGGAGAGTTCGCTGCGAGCGCCCGGAAGTACGAGACGATCTGGCGGTAATCGGCGAGCGTGCGGTCCGCGCCGACGTTCATCCCCAGGAACTGCGAAGGCGACTGGACCGCGGCCTGTGCCGCGATCGCCAAGAAGGCCAGCAATGCAAGAGCTCGTTTCATGAGCGCCGATTATAGGTTTGACGCCACCCGGACAACCTGAGAACCTGACGCCCCACG